>JADZBR010000138.1 GCA_020852035.1 Caulobacteraceae bacterium | reverse complement strand
CCTGAAGCTCGGCCTTCACCCGCGTGGCGCCGGGCTCGAGGTTGAAGTCGAGCTTCACCTCGTCGATCAGGAAGGCGGGCGGGCGATAGTCGGCGAGCCGGATCGGCTGGGGCGTTTCAGTGCGCATTGCGAGGATGTAGCCTCCCAGCGGCCCGCGCGCCAGATTGGCGGCAAGCCGCCCGTCTGATACGCTTGCGGGCATGACTCGCCTTTCGGTTGAAATCCCCAGCGAGCTGGACTCTGAATTAGAGGCTGCCGTGGAGCGGGGCGACTATTCGTCCAAGGACGAGGCGGTAGTCCAGGCGCTAGAGGCGTTACGCATGCCGGACCTCTACTCCCCCGCCGTGGTCGAGCGCCTGCGCGCGCTCGTCAGCGAGGCCGATGCAGGCGGGCCTCCGCAGCCGTGGAACGTCGAGGATTTTCTCCGGCAGGCGCATGAACGTCTTGACCGCGAAGCGAAGTGAGCCGCCGCAGCATCGTGCACGCTTCGGCCGCGCTGGCCGATCTCAATGACATCTGGCTCAGCATCGCGGTCGACAACCGGGCCGCGGCTGATCGTGTGATCCGCCAGATCAATCGCCGTTTCGAAATGCTGGCTGACTTTCCGACCGCTGGGGTGCAGCGGAGCGACATCCACGAGGCGCTGCGCCAAATGGTGGTGTCGCCATATCTCATTCTCTATCGGCTGGCGTCCGACGACACGGTAGAGATCGTGCGGATCGTCCATGGCGCGCGGGACCTGCACGATCTGTGATCGCCCCCGCAACACCGCAACCTCGCCGTGATTTGGCCTCAGGCCACGCTGCAAGCTGCGCCGTGAGGGATCAGGCAGGGAGTGAACGCCCATGAGACTAGCGTCGCGTCTGCGTACCGTTTCGATGATCGTGCTGGCGGGGTTGGTCGCCTCCGCGCCGATCGCCGCCACCGAGGCCCAGCCGATCCGCCGACCGATGCCGCCGCCGGTCATCCACGACGGCGATCCGACGCCGGACGCCTGCGCCCGGCTGGGATTCGCCCCGGATGCGGCGCGGGACGAATATCGGGGCCGGTTGGTGGGCAGCGTCGCCTCGTCACGGCCGACGCTTCCGCCGACGTACGCCCCGCCCCCGCCTCCTCCTCCGCCCTCCGCGGCGCCGATGCAGGAGATGTCGGTCACGGCTTCCAAGCGCATGGCGCCGCCCGGCTATCCCTACAGCCCGCCGCCGGGGAGCATCGACACCGAACGCTATCCCGACGCCGTCGCCAACCCGGTGAAGCGTGTCGCCGAGGAGCCGGTCTCCACCTTCTCCATCGATGTCGACACCGCCGCCTATTCCAACGTCCGCCGCTTCCTGAACGACGGGCGCAAGCCGCCGAGCGACGCGGTGCGGGTGGAGGAGCTGGTCAACTACTTCGACTACGGCTACCCGCTGCCGGCCAGCCGCGCCGAGCCGTTCCGGCCCTATGTGGCGGTGACGCCTTCGCCCTGGTCGCAGGACCGGCAGATCATCCATATCGGCCTGCAGGGCTATGAACTTCCCGCGTCCGACCAGCCGCCGCTCAACCTCGTCTTCCTGGTCGACACCTCCGGCTCGATGTGGAGCGAGGACCGCCTGCCGCTGGCGCAGAAGGCCCTGGGCCTGCTCATCGACAAGCTGCGCCCGCAGGACCGCGTGAGCCTGGTCGCCTACGCCGGCTCGGCCGGCGCGGTGCTCGGCCCCACCGACGGGCGCCAGAAGCTGAAGATCCGCTGTGCGGTCAACGCCCTGCGTTCCGGCGGCTCGACGGCGGGGGGCGAGGGCCTGGCGCTGGCCTATTCGCTGGCTCAGCAGAATTTCCGCCGCGACTCGGTGAACCGCGTGCTGCTGCTCACCGACGGCGATTTCAACGTCGGCATCGCCGACCCCGAGCGGCTGAAGGACTTCGTCGCCGACAAGCGCAAGACCGGCGTCTATCTCTCGGTCTACGGCTTCGGTCGCGGCAACTATCAGGACCTGATGATGCAGGCCCTGGCGCAGAACGGGAACGGGATCGCCGCCTACATCGACACCCTGTCGGAAGCCCGCAAGCTGCTGCGCGACGACGTGGCGGCCTCGATGTTCCCCATCGCCGACGATGTGAAGATCCAGGTGGAGTTCAACCCGGCGCGGGTCAGCGAGTACCGGCTGATCGGCTCCGAGACCCGCCTGCTCAATCGCGAGGACTTCAACAACGACAAGGTCGACGCCGGCGAAGTCGGCTCGGGCGCCTCGGTGACCGCGCTTTACGAGATCACGCCCGCCGGCGCGCGGCCTTCGTCCGATCCGCTGCGTTACGGGCGCCGGGGCGCGCCGGCGTCCCTGCCGACCGGTGAACTCGCTTTCCTGAAGGTGCGCTACAAGCTGCCCGGCCAGCCGACGTCGAAGCTGATGGAGCGGCCGATCACCCCGCGCGACGCCTACGCCTCGGCCCAGGCCGCGCCGGAGTCTACCCGCTGGGCCCTGGCGGTGGCGGGCTTCGGCCAGAAGCTGCGGGGCGATCCGTGGGTGGCCGACAGCTTCGGCTGGAGCCGCATCGGCCAGCTCGCCCAGGGCGCCCGCGGCGACGATCCCTACGGCCTGCGCGCCGAGTTCGTGCAGCTGGTGCGCAACGCCGACGAGGCGAGAAGCGTCAACGATCGATCATGACGTCGTGACGGCGCCGTCTTTCTGGCGGCGTCGTCGCAACCCAACGGGCTCCCGGCGGTTGAGATGGGGGGCGGCGTCGCCGCCGCCTGCTCATCATTCGGGAGGACTTCCATGAAGGTCGCCGACATCATGACCCGCGACGTCACCGTCGCTCGGCCCAACGACACCATCCAGGACGTGGCCCGCCGGATGGCCGACATCGACGTCGGCTCGCTGCCAGTCTGCGACGGCCAGCGCATCCAGGGCATGGTCACCGACCGCGACATCGCCATCCGCGCTGTCGCCGAGGGCCGCAGCTTCGCCGACCCCGTGTCGGGCATCATGAGCGCCGAGGTCGAATGCTGCTTCGACACCGACGACGCCGGCGAAGCGGCTGACCGGATGGCCGGTTCACAAATCCGTCGCCTGCCTGTGGTGGACAGGGACAAGCGCCTGGTCGGGATCGTCGCCCTGGCCGACGTGGCGCTGAACCTGAAGGACAAGCCCACTGGCAAGACGCTCGAGGATATCAGCCAGCCAGGCCGGGCGTGAGCTTCCCTCCGACTCTGTAAGGTTCAGGACGCCGCCTTGTCTCTTCTTCCGCCAGAAGACGGTTCGGCGGTGATCCGCCTGAATCCCGCCGACGCCCCGCATTTCGATCGTTCCGGGCGGATCGGGTTCCACCTTGTCGACACCACCATGCTCTACGCGCCCAAGAGCGGCGGCGTGAAGCGCTACCTCACCGCCAAGCGCGCCTGGCTCGCGCGGCGCCGGCGCGATGTGACCCACACCCTGGTCGTCCCCGGGGCGGCCACGCGGGCGCGGGCCGAGGGGCTGGTGACGGTCGCCGCGCCGAAGCTGCCGTTCACCGACGGCTATCGTTGTCCCACCCGGCCGGTGAAGTGGGGCCAGGTGCTGCGGGCCCTGCAGCCGGACCTGATCGAGGCGGGCGATCCCTATGTGCCCGGTCATGCGGCGCTCGACGCCGCCGAGATGCTCGGCGTGCCGGCGGTGGCCTTCACCCACACCGACGCGGTGGCCCTGGCGCAACTGCACCTGGGGGACTGGGCCGCCCACCCGGCGCTGAGGGCCTGGTCGACCTTCTGCAAGCGCTTCGACAAGGTGGTGGCGCCGTCCGCCTTCATCCGCGAGCGGCTGGTCGACTATGGCGTCGACCAGGTCGAGGTGCAGCACCTCGGGGTCGATCTGGAGCTGTTCCACCCCATGCGGGCCGACCGCGCGGCGCTGCGCCGACGGCTGGGGCTGGGACCGGAGGCGCGGCTCCTGATGTTCGCCGGCCGGCCGTCGCGCGAGAAGAACCTGGAGGCGCTGGTCGGCGCCGTGCAGCGGCTGGGCGCGCCCTATCACCTGCTGCTGATCGGCGCCGGGCGCGATCTCTGCGACGAAGATCGCGTGATCTGCCTCGGCTACGAACGCGATCCGGTGAGGCTGGCCGGGGTGATGGCCAGCTGCGACGCCCTGGTCCACGCCAACGCCAACGAGCCGTTCGGCCTGGTGGTGCTGGAGGCGCTGGCCTCGGGCCTGCCGGTGGTCGGGCCGCGCAAGGGCGGTGTGGGCGAGTTGATCGACGCGACCGTCGGTCAGCCCGCCCATCGCGCCGACGGCGTCGGCATGGCCGAGGCGATCGAGGCGCTCTTCGCGCGCGACCGTCAGGCGGTGGCCCGCGCCGCGCGCGCCCGCGCCGTCGACCGTCACGGCTGGGACGCCACCTTCGAGGGCCTGATGCGGATCTACGGCGACCTGCTCGCGCGGGGTGCGCGCGCGCCGATCGCGCTCAGCGCCTGAGCCGCCTCGCCGGCGATGAGGTTCTTGTGATGCGGCCGGGCCGAACCGATCCCCGACTGCCGCGTTTGGCTTGCCGTGCAGGCGATCGCGGTCAGACCGGGGGCGAGCCAGTCGGCCCAGCTCGTGGAGGTTTCCGAGCCCCCCGGGGCGGAAGGCGGACTGCTGGCGGCGGCCGTCGCCCTGGGGATCTGCGGCACCGATCGCGAGATCGTCGCCGGCGCCTACGGGCAGGCGCCGCCGGGCCGCGGGCGGCTGGTGCTGGGACATGAATCGCTGGGCCGGGTGGTCGAGGCGCCCCCGGACAGCCGGTTCGCGGCAGGAGATCTGGTCGTCGGGGTGGTCCGCCGGCCCGACCCGAAGCCTTGCCGCGCCTGCGCGGCGGGCGAATGGGACATGTGCGAGAATGGCCTCTACGCCGAACGGGGCATCAAGGGGCTCGACGGCTACGGGGCCGAGCGCTGGCGGCTGGACGAGCGGTTCGCCGTCAGAGTCGACCCGCGCCTCGGCCTCAACGGGGTTCTGATCGAGCCGGCCAGCGTGGTCGCCAAGGCGTGGGCTCACATCGAGCGGATCGGCTCGCGCAGCCGTTCCTGGGCGCCGCGCCGGGTGCTGGTGACCGGCGGCGGGCCGGTCGGCCTGCTGGCCGCCATGATGGGGCGCCAGCGCGGCCTCGAAGTGACTTTGCTGGACCGGGTCGTCGATGGGCCGAAGCCGCGCCTGGCGCGGGCGATGGGCGCGCGCTGGCTGACCGACCTGAAGGCGCTGGGATCCCGTCCCGACCTGGTGCTGGAAACCACCGGCGCCGCCGAGGTGATCGCCCGGGTGACGACAGGCACGGCGCGGGGCGGGATCGTGTGCCTGATCGGCCTGTCGCGCCCGCGCACCCTGCCGTTCGACCTTGGGGCGTTCGACCAGGCGATGGTGCTGGAGAACGACGTGATCTTCGGCAGCGTCAACGCCAACCTCGAGCACTATCGGGCCGCCCATGACGCGCTCCGCCAGGCCGATCCGGACTGGCTGTCGGCGATGATCACCCGCCGTGTTCCGCTGGCTCGCTGGGCCGAGGCGTTCGAGGTCCGCCCGGACGACATCAAGGTGGTGCTGGACTTCGAGGCGCGGGGCTGATGGCGGGGCGCATCGAGGACTATGCGCTGATCGGCGACTGCGAGACGGCGGCCCTGGTCTGCCGGGACGGGTCGATCGACTGGCTCTGCTGGCCGAGGTTCGATTCCGACGCGCTGTTCGCCGCCCTGCTGGGCGACGAGGCCAACGGCCGCTGGGCCCTCGCGCCAACCGGGCCGGCCAGGTCCAGCCGTCGGTATCAGGACGACACCCTGGTGCTGGAGACCGCCTACGAAACCGAGTCCGGGGCGGCGACGGTGATCGACTTCATGCCGCCGCGCGGCACGGCCTCGGACGTCGTGCGCCTGGTGCGCGGCGACCGCGGGTCGGTGGCGTTTTCCACGGAGTTGGTGCTGAGGTTCGGCTACGGCCGCATCGCGCCCTGGGTTTCCAGGCTCGATAGCGGCGGCCTTCGCGCCGTAGCAGGGCCTGACATGGTGGTGCTGCGCACCGATGTCGCGACCCGTGGCGAAGGCATGAAAACGGTCGCGGAGTTCGAGGTCGCGGCCGGCGAGACACGCTGGTTCGTGCTCACCTACGGTCCCTCGCACCTGCCGCCGCCCCGGCCGGTCCGGCCGCACGCGGCGCTGGAGCATACCCAGGCGTTCTGGCGCCGATGGACTTCGCGATGCGCCGTGCAGGGGCGTTGGGCGGAGGCGATCCGTCGTTCGCTGATCACCTTGAAGGCGCTCACCTACGCCCCTTCGGGCGGCGTGGTCGCGGCGGCGACGACATCGCTGCCCGAGGCTGTCGGCGGGGTCCGCAACTGGGACTACCGGTTCTGCTGGATCCGCGACGCCACCCTGACGCTGCTGGCGCTGATGACGGCCGGCTACCACGACGAGGCCAGGGCCTGGCGCGACTGGCTGCTGCGGGCCGTCGCCGGCCGGCCGGCGGACATGCAGATCATGTACGGGATCACCGGCGAGCGGCGGCTGATGGAATGGGAGCCGGGCTGGCTGGCGGGCTACGAGAACTCCAGGCCCGTGCGGGTCGGCAACGCCGCCCACGCGCAGATCCAGCTCGACGTCTACGGCGAACTGGCCGACGCCCTGCCCCAGGCCCGCCGCGGCGGCCTTCCGGCCGGCGAGCAGGACTGGCATGTGCAGCGCGCGCTCATGGACCACCTGGAACAGGTCTGGAACCAGCCGGACAACGGCATCTGGGAAGTGCGCGGCGGCGCCCAGCATTTCACCTTCTCCAAGGTGATGGCCTGGGTGGCGGTGGACCGCGCGTTGAAGGACTTCAGGACCTACGGCCAGGACGGCGATTTCGACCGCTGGCAGGCGGTCCGGCAGGCCATCAAGGCCGACGTGCTGGCGCATGGGTTCAATACCGAGAAGAACAGCTTCACCCAGGTGTTCGGCGGCGAGGCGCTTGACGCCAGCCTGCTGCTGCTGGCCGAGGTGGGGTTCATCGAGGCCGACGATCCGCGGTTCGTCGGCACGGTGGCGGCGGTCGAGCGCGAGCTGATGCGGGACGGGCTGGTCATGCGCTATGACACCCTGCGCGCCGACGACGGCCTGCCGGCGGGGGAAGGGATGTTCCTGGCCTGCAGCTTCTGGCTGGTGAACGCCTATGTGCTGCTCGGGCGGCGCGACGACGCGGTCGTCCTCTTCGAGCGTCTGGTGGGCCTGGCGAACGACCTCGGGTTGCTGGCGGAGGAATACGACACCGCGCTTCAGCGCCAGGTCGGCAATTTCCCGCAGGCGTTCAGCCACATCGGCCTGATCAACGCCGCCTTCAACCTGACCCGCAGCGCCCGGCCCGCCGAGCAGCGGGCCAAGGCCTGAGGCGCCTCAGCGCCCGGTCGGCATGTCCTTGAAGGGCACGTCCTTGTCGACGCGGATGTCGCCCGGCAGGCCCAGCACGCGTTCGGCGATGATGTTGCGCAGGATCTCGTCGGTGCCGCCGGCGATGCGCAGGCCTGGCGCTGAGAGCAGCGAGCCGTGGAAGGCGCCGCCGAGTTCGGCCAGCTCCGGGTCGGACAGGATGCCGTACTGATCCAGCATCTCGACCGCGGTGTTGGCCAGGTCCTGCATCTGGGTGGCGGCGACCACCTTGCCGATGGAGCTTTCCGGTCCCGGCGTCTGGCCGCGGGAGAGGGCGGTCATGGTGCGGTTGCGGGTGTGCTTCAGCCCCTCGGCCTGCACGTACCAGTCGGCCAGCTTCTCGCGCAGGGCGCTATCGTTCAAGGCTGAACCATTGGCGGCGGGAATCTTGCGCGCCGCTTCCATCAGCTCCTTCCAGCCCGCCCCGCTGGAGCCGCCGACCGCCAGCCGCTCGTTCATCAGCGTCACCAGCGACACGCGCCAACCGTCGTCGATCTCGCCGAGCCGCTGGCTGTCGGGCACGCGCACGTCGGTGAAATAGACTTCGTTGAACCCTGAACCACCCGACGCCTGGTGGATCGGCCGCACCTCCACGCCGGGATCGTGCATGTCGATCCAGAACATGGTCATGCCCTTATGCTTGGGCTTGTCCGGATTGGTGCGGGTGATGACGATGCCGAAGTCGGAGAACTGGGCGCCGGTGGTCCAGACCTTCTGGCCGTTGATGATCCAGTCGCCCGATCCGTCGTCGGCGCGCACCGCGCGGGTGCGGCTGGCGGCCACGTCCGACCCGCCGGAGGGCTCGGAGAACAGCTGGCACCAGATCTCCTCGCCGCGCAGGGCGGGGCCGACGAAGCGCTGCTTGGTGGCGTCGTCGGCGAAAGTCATCACCGTCGGCACGCACATGCCGAGACCGATGGTGAAGGGGTTGCCGGGGGTGGCGAACTTCGCCTCCTCCTGGCCGAAGATGACGCTCTGCATCGGCGTGCCGCCGGCGCCGCCCCATTCCTGGGGCCAGGTGATCTGGGCGTAGCCGGCGGCGGCCTTCTTGGCCTGCCAGGCGCGGGCCGGGCCGAGGTTGTGGGCGTCTTCCGACAGGGGATCGGCGGGGTCGACGCGGTGCTTGGGGGCGTTGGCCTCCAGCCAGGCTCTGGCCTTCGCGCGGTAGTCGGCTTCTTCGGCGGTGTCGTTGAAGTCCATGATCGTCTCCCTTCCTTCTCCCCTTGCGGGAGAAGGTGGCCCGGAGGGCCGGATGAGGGGTCGTGCCGACCTCTCAGCGATTAGTTGGCGAAGCGGGCCGGTCTGAGAGACCCCTCATCCGACCTCGCTTCGCGAGGGTGGGTCTTCTCCCGCAAGGGGAGAAGGAAGCTAGGCGGCGTTCCTTCTCTCCAGGTGCGAAACCAGCCGTTCCTTCCAGACGCGCGGCGCGCCGGCGACCAGGGCCAACTGGCGCGAGCGGCGGTAGTAGATGTGCGGGTCCATCTCCCAGGTGAAGCCGATGCCGCCGTGGGTCTGGATGTTCTCCTTGGCGGCGAACCACAGGGCCTCGCAGCCGGCGATGCGCGCGGCGCTGGCGGCGATCGGCAGCTCCGGGGCGTCGGTGTTGAGCGCCCAGGCGCCGTAGTAGGCGTTGGAGCGGGCCAGCTCGTTCTTCACATAGATGTCGGCCAGCTTGTGCTTGATCGCCTGGTAAGAGGCGATCACCCGGCCGAAGGCGTAGCGCTCCAGCGCATAGGCCTTGGCCATTTCCAGGCAACGGTCGGCGCCGCCGACCTGCTCGAAGGACAGCAGCACGGCCGCGCGGTCGGTGATGTGCTCCAGGAGCGCGAGGCCATCGCCGCCGTCGTTCAGTCGCTGGGCCGCGGCGCCATTGAAGGTCAGCCTGGCGACGCTGCGGGTGGGATCGAGCGTCTGCAGCGTCTCGCGCTCCACACTGGACGACAGGTCGACGAGATAGAGACCGACCTGCGAGCCCTCCTTGGCCAACACCAAAGCGACGTCGGCGATATCGCCGTCGGTGACCGGGATCTTCTCGCCGATCAGTTTGCCGCCCTCAACCTTGGCCTTGATCGTCGCGGCGCTCACCACGCCCGGCCCCTCGGAGGAGGCGACACAGCCGATGATCTCGCCCGCCGCGATCTTCGGCAGCAGGTCGGCCTTTTGCGCATCGGTCCCGGCGGCCATCACCGCTTCGGCGAGGAAGTAGACCGTCGAGGCGAAGGGGATCGGGGCGGCCACGCGGCCGAGCTCCTCGGCGATGGCGCAGAGTTCGATGTGACCGAGGCCCAGGCCGCCGTGTTCCTCGGGGATCGCCGCGCCGAGCCAGCCCTGTTCGGCGACCTTCTTCCACAGCGCCTCGCGGTAGGAGCGATCGGCGTTGTCGAGCACGCCGCGCACGGTCTGCATGGTGCAATTGGCGGCGAGGAACTTCCGCGCCTCGTCCTTCAGGAACTTCTGGTCGTCGGAATAGTCGAAGTTCATCGGCGTCCTCCCGGCCCCAAGGGCTCTTGCGCGGCACCATAACCGCCTGACGCGGCGGGGAAAGATTGACTTGGCGTCAAGGATTTTGGGTTTTTCTGGTCCGTCATCGAGCAGGAACGGGCATGGCCAAGGCGGTCTTCCAGCGTAATCAGAAGGTCTGGGTCGAGAGCGTCGGCGCCTGGGCGGTGATCGAGCGCATCGTGCCGATCTGGGCCGACGGCTTCGCCGAGCCGGTGCGCATCACCTACGACGTCGGCCTCGGCCGCGGGTTCCTGGCGCAGGAGCTTAAGGCCGAAGACAGGCCCGGAGATGGATTGGCCGGGGGCCGCTGGCGGCTGCTGCGCGCCCGCAACAAGTGGCAGGAACCGTCGGACTGCACGCACCATCCCTATCCGGGCACCTATCCGGTGGTGGTCACCGACGAAACCGACTGGGGCGGCTGGCGGGTGCCGGGCGCCGAGTATGACCGCGATCCGCGCAAGGTGGAATATCAGGCCCGTCTCATCGCCTCGGCGCCGCAGCTTCTGGCCCTCGCCAAGGACTTGATCGAGATGGTCGCCGACGAGCCGGCCGATGCGCCGGGGCCGGTGGTTTCGCTGGCCGGGCGGGCGGTGGCGCTGGCGCGCTACCTGGAAGAAATCCCCGCCGCCGAGGACGCCGCGACGGCCCAGGCCGCGGAGTAGGGTCTAGCTGAGCGCGAAGTCCGGTTGGCCGTAGACGCCCACCAGGTCGACCAGGAACGCCGCCCCGTCGGCCAGGTCGGTCAGATAGGCATGGTTGGAAAGGGCGTAGGTGCCGTCGTCGATCTTCTCGGCCTCGGCCAACAGCCAGCCGACCATCGCCGCCTTGGTTCCCAGCCCCTCCAGCCCGTCGCGGCCGTAGAAGGCGAAGTAGTCGCGGCGCGTCATGCCCGCGCCGATGTCGGCGTCCAGCAGCAGGGCCAGCTTGGCGTCGTCGGGCGTCACCCCGAATATCTCCGCATAGGCCGAGCGGGTGGCCTCGGTGAGGCTCTTGACGCCGTATTCGGCGAGAAAGCTCGCATGCCCTTCGCCGACGACGCCCAGATTCACAGCGAAGTTGATGTAGCGGTTCTCCAGGTTGAAGAACTGGTAGTAGGCCGAATTGATGTTGTTCGCGTTGGGGCCCGTCGGGCTGACCAGGAAGTTGAGGCCGCCGCCGCTGGGCGCGAAGCCGACGAAGAACTGATAGGCCAGAGTCGCCACGGAGGTTGTGGCGTCGGCTTGAGTCACGACGCGGTCGATGACCTCGGCTATCGAATCCCCCGCCTGCAGGTCCGCCGTCAGGCTGGCGACCAGTGACTGGTAGGCGGCCGTGGCGGGGTCGAGGCGCAGGATGTTGGTCACCGCCACCGCCGCGCGGGTGGCGTCGGCGACCTCGCCGACGATGATTGTCTGGTCGGCGAAGGCGAGCGCCTCGATGCTGGTGAGCGTGTCGGTCCCGTCGCCGCCGCCGGGACGCAGGTCGGTCACCGTGCGCCCGCCGCCGGACGAGGCGATGGCGTAGCCGGAGAGGTCGCCGGAGAACACCGCGATGTCGTCGCCGCCGGCGCCGTCGAGGGTGTCCGAGCCGCCGCCGCCCTCCAGACGGTTGGCGAGGGCGTTGCCGAGGAGGGTGTCGGCCGCCGAGCCGCCCCGGGCGTTCTCGATCTTCGCGCCATAGGCGATGGCGATGTTGCCGATCATGCCGAAGGCGTTGGTGAAGCCGCCTTCGTTCAGATCGACGTTGGCGGCGAGGCGCGAACCGGAGAGGTCGAGGGTATCGGTTCCCCCGCCGTCCCAGATGGTGAAGACCGGGGCGGAAGCCTGGGTCACGTCATAGGAAGGCCGGCCGGTGGTCGAATTGTAGCCATAGACCGTGTCGCCCGCCCGGGTGGCCATGTTGGCCTCATAGAGCGCCTGCAGGGCGGCGATGTCGTGCAGTTGCGGCGTCGAGGGCGAATAGAGGCCCGGCTCGGCGCCCGGCAGGCCCGGGTCGGTCCCCAGCAGGAAGCTTGCTCCCGTCTCCTCCTCGTCGAAGTAGGACATGACGGTGAACTGCGAGCTGTCCTGGAAGTAGTTCGCGTCCTGGGCGTAGGTGATCGGTTCGCCATCGGCGTTGTAGTTGCCGGGGTGCGGCAGGCCGAGGGCGTGCAGGATCTCGTGGATCAGGGACTTGAAGTTGTAGCCGCCATAGATCCACTGGCGGACGTTGACCGCCTCGGGGCTGATCCAGACTTCGGCGTTCGAGATCTCGTCCATGCCCACCCGCGGGTAGGTGCCGCGGATCGCGTGGCCCCACTCGAAGTCATCGGCCTTGCTGTTGCCGCCGAAGACGATCCGCTCGCTCGCGTAGAACGACCGTCCGTCCCAGGGCGCCTCGACGAAGGTCAGCGGCACGATGTCGGAGATCAGGTCGAAAGCCGCGCGGGTGAAAGCTTTCTCGGTCTCGGTAAAGGCGACGAAGCCGTAGTCGGCGGTGTCGGTTCCCGGCGGCAGGGCGGTAAGGAAGGAGTAGGTGATGACCGCTTCCTGGGGCCACGCCTCCTGCCAGCGCAGCAGGCCGCTCGGGCCGATCACCTGTTCGAGCGTCCAGACCGGCTTGCCGTTGTCGGCGGTTCCGCCGCCGGCCGCATCGGGGATGGACGCCTCGGGCCCGCTCGCCGACAGGCCCTGGCAGGCCGGGCAGCCGCAGCCGTAGGCCGTTTCGGAGCCGGCCTCGTGGACGGCCGCCCCGGCAGCGAAGGCCCGGGACGTCAGAGTGGCGATGGAGTTCGGCATGCGTCCTTCAAAAACTCAACTGACGCCCCCAGGATTAAGATAGCGGAAAAGGCCCGGACCGGGCGAGCGGCGGGTTGCCGCGCCTCCGGATCGCCCGCCCTATCCGTCGTTGGCGGGCCTCATCCCGTCCGCTGCAGTGGCGGCGCGGCGAGCGCGGCGCGTTCGCGTTCGGCGATGTAGTCGCGGGTGATCGGCGTCACGCCCTGGCGCTTGGTCAGCTGCAACTGGAAGACCATGTGGCCGGAGTAGCGGAATCCCATCTCGGCCGAGGCGAGGTAGAACTCCCAGAGCCGGCAGAAGCGCTCGTCGAAGTGCTCGGCGGCCCAGGCGCGCTCGGCCATGAACCGCTCGCGCCAGTGGCGCAGGGTCTCGGCGTAGTGCCAGCCCTGCAGGACCTCCAGGTCGGCGACCCTCAGCCCCGCCTGTTCCACGGCGGGCAACACCTCCGAGAGCGCCGGGATATCGCCGCCCGGGAAGATGTATTTGCGGGTGAAGGCGTTGGTGGCGCCTGGTCCCTTGCCGCGGCCGATGGAGTGGATCACCGCCACCCCGTCGTCCGTCAGCAGCCGCGCCACCTGGTCGAAGTAGGCGCGAAAGTGCGGCACGCCCACGGCCTCGAACATGCCGACCGAGACGATGCGCTCGAACGGGCCTTCCACGTCGCGGTAGTCGGTGAGCGAGAACCGGGCCCGGTCGGCCAGGCCCTCGGCCTCGGCGCGTTCCTTGGCCACGGTCAGCTGTTCGATGGAGAGGGTGACGCCGGTCGCCCGCGCGCCGTAGGTCCGGGCCAGCTCCAGCACCGTGCCGCCCCAGCCGCAGCCGATGTCCAGCACCCGGTCGCCGGGGTTGAGGCAGAGCTTGGCGGCGACGTGGGCCTTCTTGGCGGCCTGGGCCTCCTCCAGCGTCATGCCCGGGCGGGGGAAGTAGGCGCAGGTGTACTGCAGGTCGGCGTCGAGGAAGCGGCGGTAGAGCTCGTTCGAGAGGTCGTAGTGGTGCGCCACGTTGCGGCGGGCGGCGGCCCGGTCGTTGAGCTGGTCGAGGCGGCGCTTGATCGGGCGGGTGAGCGCCTTCAGCGGGCCGGAAAGCTTGGGGCGGTTGCCGTAGTTGCGGCCGATCAGCTCCAGGAACGCCCAGGCGTCGCCGTCCTCGATGATCAAGTCGCCATCCATATATGCCTCGCCGAGCCCGAGGGCCTGGTCGGCGAGGATCTTGCGGGCGGCCTTGCGGGTCAGGCGGATGCGCACCGGCGCCGCCGAGCCGTCGCCGAAGCTCGCCGTGCGACCGTCGTCGTAGGTCACCACCAGGGCGCCGGTGCGGATCAGGCGGCTGAGGAGGGCGTCGAGCAAGGCGGTGCGGGTCCTATCGTCGTTGGACTGTTCATCCTCGGGGCGAGCGAGGCAAGCCGCTAGGCCGCCGCCCGGGCGATGGTGACGTCCACCCGGGCGAGCAGGCTGTCCCAGGCCGCGTCCATCTCCGCGGTCCAAGCGGCCCCGGCGAGGTCGCGGAAGGCGTCGCGGACCACGGGGTAGAAGACGGCGAAGACGTTCGGCGGCACGCCCCAGCCCTCGTGGTTGACGATCTCGGCGCGCATCAGGTGGCCGCCCCAGGTCTGCGGGCCGGCGAGGTCGACGAGACTGGCGATCGCCTGGGCGAGCATCTGGCCGCGCACCGCGCCGGAATGATCGAGCACGAAGAGCGCCTGCATCTCCGGGTGGCGGGCGAAGAGCGCTTCGTAGACGCGCGGCGTCGGGTCGTCGCAGGCGGCGGCCACGGCTTCCAGGCTGGCGTCGATGAGGGCGGGATCGATCTCGGTCATGAGCGGTCAGTCCGGGTGCTGCGCGGCCGAAGCCGGGGGAATGTGCGGCGGGAAGGCTTCGGCCAGCGGCTCCAGCGCGGCGCGCGCCCGTTCCAGACGCCCTTGCATCTCCTCGGCGACGTCGGGATGGGAGCGGCGCACCGAGTAGTTCTCGCCGGGGTCCTGCGCCAGGTCGAACAGCAGCGGATAGTTGAAGGCGTCGAGCGGCACGTCGTGGGTGCGGTAGTAGGAGCGCACCACGTATTTCCAGCGCGGCGTGCGGATGGCGGCGACCTTGTTGTTGTCGAACAGCACGATCTCCTCGTGCGGCGAGGCCGCGCCCTTCAGCAGCACCTGGGAGAGGTCGCGGCCGTCGAAGACCGGCCCCTGCGGCAGCGGCCTGCCGGTCATCGCCGCCAGGGTCGGCATCAGGTCGAGGTTGCTGGAGAGCGCGTCGGAGACCGCGCCGGCCGGCAGCGTCCCGGGCTGGCGGGCGATGAAGGGGACGCGGTAGCCGCCCTCGAAGCCGGCGCCGCCCTTGCGGTCGCGGAAGGGCGCCGAGGAGCCCTCGAACCAGGGGCCGTTGTCGGAGGTGAAGATCACCAGGGTGTCGTCGTCGAGGCCCAGGGCCTGCAGGCGGTCGAGCAGGCGGCCGACGTTGAGGTCGATCTCCTCCACCACCTCGCCATAGGCGCCGGCGGGTGAGCCGGTGAGGTCGTCCGGATTGGGACGCAGCGGCGTGTGCGGGGCGGTGAGGGCCAGCAGGACGAAGAAGGGGCCTTCGCGGTTGGCCTCGATGAAGTCGTAGGTCCGCTGGAAGAAGACTTCGGTGAGCTTGGCGAAGTCGGGCCGGCTCTCGGTCAGCGGCGTGTCCGGGGCGTCGGTGTCGTAGAGCGCCAGCGGGCGCATGTCGTGGCTGTAGGGCAGGCCGTGGAAGGCGTCGAAGCCATAGGCGGTCGGCGGCCAGTGGGGCGCCACGTGGCCCAGGTGCCACTTGCCGATCAGGGCGGTGGCGTAGTCGGGCGACAGCAGCCGCGGGATGGTCGGCGCCTCCGGCGGCAGGCCCTTGGTGTCGGCCGGCTGGATGACCTCGTGGGCGAGGCCGTTGCGGATGGCGTACTGGCCGGTCAGCAGGCCGGCGCGCGACGGCGTACAGACGTTGGCCGAGGCGTAGAAGTCGGTGAGCCGCACCCCCTCGGCCGCCATCCGGTCGAGGTTGGGCGTGCGGATGATGGTCCCGCCGTCGCAGCCGAGATCGCCGTAGCCGAGGTCGTCGGCGAGGATGACGATGATGTTCGGCTTGCGGGCCATGCTCAGCGCGCGCTCCTTCGCTGGGCCAGGGCGGCGCAGTAGGCGGCGCCGATCGAGCCCTGTTCGTCATAGAGCCGGCAACCGCCCACCGCCACACCGGCGTCGGCGTGATGGTCGACGCTCTCGAAGCCCACCCATTCGCCGGCCGGCAGCCGGTGCAGGTAAAGGGTGACGTCGGAGTTGATGTAGCCGAGCCCCTCGGTTCCGGCATGGGCGAAGGGGCTGGTGAAGTCCGAGGCGACGGCGATGCGGGTGAAGGGCGTCAGGGCCTCGCCGCCGACGATCTCGCGCACCTCTCGCATCCAGGTCTGCTTCTGGCCGAAGTGGCCGAAGCCGCCCTTGATCGGCCGCGCCTCCCACATGCCGCCCATGCCGGCGCGGCCATCCGACGGCGGCGCGACGGCGTCGGGCGCCGGCGCGTCCCAGTCCGGCGGGCTCCAGACGTTTCCGGGGGCGTTCTCCGTCCGCCGCAGGAATTGGCAGGTCGCGCGCCCGGCGCTGACCCCGCCGGAGACGAACTCGGCGTCGATCACCTTGATGCGGCCGCCGGCGCGGACGACGTTGGTCTTCACTTCCACCGGCGAGTGGTCGGGCAGGCGGTACATGTCGACCGTCAGGCGGGCGGGGATGAAGTCGGGGTCGCCATGCTCGCGCTCGAGCACGTGGCCGAGCAGGCCGATGATCACCCGGCCGTGCAGGGACTTGGGGTCCCAGGGGCCACGGCTGGCGGGGGTGGGCTGATAGATCGCGCCGTCGCGCGTGAAGAAGGGCTCGTTCTGCATCGGACGGGACTTAGAGCGGATTCCAGGCTTCAGCGCGAGCCTTGGGGCGCGTAGCCCTGGGGTTGCTGCGGAAGCTGCGGGACGATGTGGGCCGTCACCGTCTGGGCGGGCGCCTTCTGGAACGTCAGGGTCAGGGGCAGCTTGCCGCCCACGGTCAATGCGCCTTTCGGGCCGATCAGCATCAGGTGCTTGCCGCCGGGGCCCATCCGCACGGTCTCGCCGGCCGGCAGCGGCAGGCCCTCGGTCATGTGGCGCATGCGCATGATCCCGCCGGCCATGCTCATGTCGTGCACCTCCACCTTGCCGGCGAGGGGCGAGGCGACGGTGGTCAGCCGGTCGGCGGCGGCGGCCTTCAGGGTCACGTAGCAGGCGGCGGTCGGCGCGCCGGCCCCGGCGGGGCGGCACCAGGCGCTGACCACTTCGACCGGCGCGGCCCGCGCGGCGGGGGCGCAGGCGGCCAGGGCCAGGGCGGCGAGGAGGGCGGTCTTCATGGGAAACGATCCTTGAGCAGCGGCGAAGGCTTGGGAAGGGGCT
>JADZBR010000137.1 GCA_020852035.1 Caulobacteraceae bacterium | reverse complement strand
TTTGCTGTGTTGGTTGATGAGGTGGGACTGCTGGCTGCCGTCTAGCGACTGGAAGAGCCATGTCGCTTCTTTGCCGGCGAAGTCGAACTCCTCGGGGAACCGCGGCGCGATGAGCCAGCGCCCCTTGCGATCGATGAGGCCCCAGGCGCCCCGCTCGCGGACCGCCGCGCCGCCGAGCTTGTCGAAGCTGCCGGCGTCCTGGAAGCGCGGCGGCACCACCAGCTTGCCCTGGAGGTCGACGAAGCCCCACCTGCCGCCAGCCCTCACCGCGGCCAGCCCGCTGGAGAAGCCGAGACAATCCTCGTACACGAGGGCGATCACCTCGCGGCCGGAGGCATCGACGAAGCCGCACCCGCCGGCGTCGTTCCAGACCCGAAGTCGGCCCTCCGAGCTGCGCAACTCGGCCCGTGCGTAGCGCGCTGGCGTCACCTGGGTGTCGTCGGACCGCTTGGCGCCATAGCGGCCCCCGGCATCCCTGTACGACCAAAGCTTGCCGCGCCAGAGCCGTTCCCGCGCGGCCTTCTCCTTGGCCGACAACAGGGGCGGCAACGGCGGCGAGAAGCCCACGGGCTGGAGCACGCCCTTGCGATCGAGGTAGCGCGGCTGGCCCTCGACCGTCACCTGCGCGTAGCCGGCGGAGAAGCGGCTGGAGCTGGCCTCGGTGGCGAGCGTCCAGGTGGTGGGAATGGCGAGCCTGCCATCCGCGTCCACGTAGCCGATGCGGTCCTTGTCCCCCACCAGGATGAGGCCGTCCCCCCAGGAACGGCCCACCCAGTCGAGGCGCGGCGCCAGCACCTCCTTGCCGCGGACGTTGACGAAGCCCCACTTGTCGCCGCGCCGCACCGCGACGACCCGGACGGTGTCATCGAACCGTCCCGCCGCCTCGTAGCGCAGCGGGACGACCACCTGGCCGCGCCCGTTCACGAAGCCCGTCCGCCCACCGTCGGTGACCGCGTGCAGCTTGCGCGGTCCGCGCTGTGCCTCGGCCACACCCAGGCTGCCCAGCGCGAGCGTCGCCGCGGCAGCCAGGACGACCCAGCACCGCGTCACCGGGGCTACTCCGCGGCCTGGCCGTTGGAGAAGTGGGCCTGGACCGGGCGCCAGGCGTTGCCCTCCTTCACGTAGACGAGGAGCGCCCGATAGGGTTGGGTGATCTTCTGGCCCTCGGTGTCGACGGTGAAGCCGATGTTGCCGCCCGCGAAGCCGGCGCTGCCGCTCGGCGCCACGCCAGCGCGTACGCCCCCCGCGACCGCCAGGGTGACCTGGTAGGCTGCGACCATCTGGCCGAACACCTGCTTGATCGCGACGCCGCCCTCGATCGTCTCCTCGGGCGCGCTACCGAACACGAAGGCCTCGGCGCTGTCCGAGAAGGACTTCACCCAGGCCGCCGAGTCAGCCATGGAGTCGCCGAAGTCCTTGGCCAGGGCGTCGCCGCCCTTGGCCGCGCCGCCACCCCAGTCCGCGAGCTTCGGCCACTGACCCTGCGCCGCCTTGGCGAAGGCCTCCTCGTTGGGCGTGGCGACCGACCACGCCTGGGCGAGGATCGACCACTTGCCACCGGCCTCGCCGAGGAACGACGTGACGCGGTATGGCACCACCATGTTGTCGGCTCCCATGGCGATGGTCAGGGTCAGCTCGTCAGCCACCCAGGCGGCGCGCCCGTCGGCGGCGACGCCGATCTTCATGCCGCCGCTCTTCAGATCGAACTTCCCGCCCGCCTGGATGGCAGGGCCAAACACCGCCTCCATGTCCTTGCCCACCGCGACCTGGCCGACCAGCTCCTCGCCGGCCGACGAGCCGATCCAGGCGACGTCCGGCGCCATGCCGCCTACGTAGGCCGCGATGTCCGGCTTGGCGATGGCGGCGTAGTGCGCCTCCATGAAGCGCTGGACCGTCGCCCGGGCTGGCCCGAGGTCGAGCGCCCTGGGCGCAGTCTTCGGCGTCTGCCCACCACCACAGTTGGCGTTGACCAGCAGCGCGGTGAAGCCAACGAGCCTGCGAAGATTCACGAGTGCCCCTTCTGTCAATGGACGTGACCCGAGCCCGCGCAAGCGCCGGCGAACCGACCAGCGCGGCGGCCTTACGTTCAGCGTCCCCCCGGCGTCATGGTCCAACAAGACGCAGGCCGCGAGTTGATGAATATCAAGTGGTCGCGGAGTCCGTTTGCGACGCTGGAGTGCGCACGGGGGCGCACGAAAATGATTGATCGTGTGGCGGGCGTTTTCGGAGCACGCACCCATGCAGCGGCGACACGGGCCCGGCGGGCAGCGTGCCTGGGCCTTCTGGTGGCCTGGCTCGTCGCGCCACGAGCCGCGGCGGCCGAAGACCCGGAGCCGCCCGGACGTCAGCGGGTGCGCGTGATCGTCCAGGACATGGCCAAGGCCGGCAAGCTGCGCAAGGGGGAGCAGGAGGCGTTCGATCGGTTCCTCGCCGCCGAGCGTGGACTGTTCGAGGTGGACCGCTACGCGACGTTCTACGCCGAGGCGGCGCAACTGGACGACGCACTGGTGCGGCTCCGCGTGGTGTGGGCGATCGCCTCGTTCCACGAGGATCCGGCGGTCATCAGCGGCGTCGACGCGGTGAACCTGGTCAAGGGCTCCGTGGCAGCCGCCACCTGGAAGCGCTACCTGGCCTGGTACTTCGCGAAGCGAGGACCGAGCCTCGACAAGGAGCTGCGCAAGCTCGGGGTCGCCTGGAACAAGCCGGGCGTGGCCCCGGACAAGGCGCGGAGCCAGCTCCGGGCGCACATCGAGAGAGGTGCCCGCTCCTCCCGACGATGACCGCCGCGCCGAAGCCGACGGGCATGCAACGAAGCCGGTCCGGTCTCCCCTGCAACGAACCTGGGTCCGGTCTCCCGGCGCCAGGCGTCAGGCGTCAGGCGTCAGGCGTCAGAGGCAGCTCTTGCCGCGCTGCTGGCGGCGGAACACCGAGCGTTTGATCGACCAGCCGCGGCCGAAGCGCTCCAGCGTCAGCTCGAGGTCGCCCAGGCTGCTGTAGGTGGTGCCCGGCTTGCTGAGGCAGATGGCCTGGGTGAAGGAGATGACGGCGCCGTCGTCGGGCAGGCGGCGAAACTGGGGCGCGCGGGCGTCATAGCGGACCTCGTCATAGGACAGGCGCTGCTTGGTGGCCAGCCAGCCGGCGCGGTCATCGCTGTCGGTGAGGGCGCCGCT
>JADZBR010000136.1 GCA_020852035.1 Caulobacteraceae bacterium | reverse complement strand
TATCTGCGGGCGATGCTCGAGGCAGCGGGCAAGCGGGTGCATGTTTACACCTCGCCGCATCTGGTGCGCTTCAACGAACGCATACGCGTTGCGGGGCGCCTGATCGACGATGCCGACCTGGAGCCGATCCTCGATCGCCTCGAGGCGGTCGATGCCGAGATCTCCGCCACCGTCTTCGAGATGACGACCGCCGCCGCCTTCCTGGCCATGGCCGAGACGCCCGCCGATCTGGCCGTCGTCGAGGTCGGTCTGGGCGGCTTGCTGGATGCGACCAATGTGATCGCCAGGCCCCGGCTGTCCGTCATCACCCCGGTCGACCTGGACCATGCCGAGTTTCTTGGAACCGACCTGGCCGGCGTCGCCCGCGAAAAGGCCGGAATCCTGAAGGCGGGGTGCCCGGCGGTCGTGGCCCGCCAGCTCGACGCCGCCATGGCCGTCATTTCCGCTGAGGCCGAAGCGCGGCGCGTGCCTCTGGCGGCGATGGGCCAGGACTTTGACGCCTGGTCTGAGCGGGGCCGGTTGGTCTTCCAGGACGAGACACGGTTGCTGGATCTTCCGCTGCCGGCCCTGATCGGGCCGCACCAGATCGCCAATGCCGGGCTGGCGGTGGCGGCGGCGGTTCAGCTCGGCCTGCCTGAGGCGGCGATCGCCGACGGGCTGCGCAGTGTGCGCTGGCCCGCCCGGATGCAACCGCTGAGCGCCGGGCCGTATGGTCGCCAGGCCAGGGCGGCCGGGGCCGAGCTTTGGCTGGACGGTGGGCATAATCCCCATGCGGCCCGGGCCGTGGCCGACGCCCTGACCCAGCTGGATCTGAAATCCCCGCGCGAGACGGCCCTGATCACCGGGATGCTGGCCAACAAGGACGCGGACGGATTTTTCGCCGCCTTCAGCCTGACCGGCGCGCCGGTCTTCACCGTGCCGTTCGACGGGGCCTGCCATCCGCCGGAGGATCTGGCGCAGGCCGCGCGGCGGGCCGGGTTGCGCGCCCAAGCCATGCCCGACGTCGCGACGGCCCTCAACGCAGCCCTGTCGGAGGGCGCGCGGCGGGTCCTGATCTGCGGGTCCCTCTACCTGGCCGGCGAAGTGCTGGGGGCTTCACCCGAGACCTGGCCGACCTAGTCGGCCGGCGTTTCGTCCGCCGCCGGGGCCTCTTCCGCTGCCGTGACCTCAAGCGGCCGCCGTTCCAGCCGGCTCAGATTGCCGCCGACTTCCAGCAGATCCAGGGCCCGACGCAGCTGGTAGTCGCCGTCCGTCGGGAAGTCCTCGGGCGGGGCCTCCTCCGGCGAATGCGCTCCGCGACGTTCGGCTCCGACCGAGGCGTCCAGGGCGTTGGTGTAGGCGGCTTCCGAATAGATGAAGGACGAGCGGGCCACGATCTCGGCCTCGCGGCGGCTGCGCGCGACTTCCAGATCCGGCGCGATGCCGATCCGCTGGATCGACTGGCCAGACGGGGTGAAATAGCGGGCCGTGGTGATCGACAGGGCCCCGTCCTGGCCGCTGCGCAGCGGCATCACCGACTGGACCGAGCCCTTGCCGAAGCTGGTCAGGCCGACCATCGTCGCGCGCTGGTGGTCGCGCAGCGCCCCGGCCACGATCTCTGAGGCCGAGGCTGAGCCGTAGTTGATCAGCACCGCCACCGGCAGGCCGCCGGTCAGGTCGCCGGGCGTGGCGTTATAGCGATGGATGTCATTCGGCCGCCGGCCGCGCTGGCTGACGATCTCGCCGCGCTCCAGGAAGGCGTCCGACACCGCCACGGCCGCGTCCAGCAGTCCACCACCGTTGTTGCGCAGGTCCAGCACGATCCCGCGCAGATTCGGGTTCTGGCCGCGAAGTTCGGCGATCTCTTCAGCCAGTTCGCGGCCCGTATTGGCGTTGAAGGTCGAGATGCGGATGTAGCCGAAATCACCTTCGAGGCGGGAGGTCACCGAGAAGGTGCGGATCACCTCGCGCACGATGGTGACGTCGCGCGGTTCCTCGCCGTCGCGCAGGAAGGTGACGACCACCGATTCCCCTGCGGCCCCGCGCAGCTGTTCGGAGACTTCCGCGACGGTCTGCCCGGCCGTCGACTGGCCGTTGATGGAGGTGATGACTTCACCGGCCTGGACGCCCGCCCGCAACGCGGGTCCGCCGTCCATCGGTGTGATCACCCGGATCAAGCCGTTCTCGGAGGTGATCTCCAGCCCGACGCCGGAATAGGCCCCGGCGCTGCGCTCGTTCAGGCGCTGATAGTCCTCGGCATTCAGATAGTTGGAGTGCGGGTCAAGGGACTGGAGCATGCCGTCGAGGGCCGCTTCGATCAGCTTTTTCGGGTCGGTCTCGACCACATAGCCGCGCTCGACGATGCTGACGACGTCGCCGAACAGCTCGAGCATCCGGTAGGTTTCGGCCGCCTGGGCCCCCATCCGGGTCTGGCTGACGGCGGCGGCACTCGCGCCGATGGCCAGGGCCGAGATGCCGATCAACGCCAGTTTACGCATGCGATTGCCTTCAGGTTCAGGAAGTTGGCCAGACGGGAGATAGTGGAACGACGCCGAAGCGACAAATCTGTGGCGACATATGATCAGGCCCCGGCCCGCGCGTCGAGCCATGGCGCGGGATCAACCGGCCGATCATCGCGCCTCAGTTCAAGATAGAGCTCCGGACCCTCGCCCTGGGGCAGGCGTCCGACCGGTTCGCCGGCGGCCACACGTGCGCCGATCTGGACCGAGGCCCGGTTCAGGCCCGCCAGCACCAGCCGCCACCCCGGGCCCAGCCGCAGCACCACAACCTCGTTCCAGCCTTCCAGTGGCCCGGCATATTCCACCACGCCGTCGGCGGGCGCGCGCACCAGGCCCTGATCTGAACCGGCGAAGGTGATGCCCCGCGTGCCCCCGCCGAACTCCGACACCAGCGGGCCGGTGACGGGCCGGATCAGGCGCTCTTGCCCACCCGGCAAAGGGGTTGCGCGCACCGCCTCGCGGTCAGCCGGCGACAGCTCGCGAAGCAGGCCGCCCAGGTCGCGAACCCGCCGCGCCGCCGCCAGGGCCTCGGCCTCGGCCGTC
>JADZBR010000135.1 GCA_020852035.1 Caulobacteraceae bacterium | reverse complement strand
TGCGGCTCGCGATCGAGGTGGACGGCTCCACGCACTGGGGCGACGAGGCTCGGCTCAAGGACGCCGCGCGGGACCGTTGGCTGGCCGGGCAAGGCGTCCAGGTGCTCCGCATCCCAGCCTCCCGGGTCTACCACGACATCCACGGCGTCATGGACGGCATCCATCTGAAGATCGCCGAACTCGAACGCAGCGGGGACGCCTGAGGCGCGGCTCGCCCCCTCCACCACCCGCTCTTCGCTGCGCTCGGCGGTCGGTCCCCCTCCCGCCGCTTCGCGGGGGAGGTAAGGCTAGACTGCCTTTGGGTCAGCCCCGATCCACTCCCGCCAACGATCAGGGAGGATCACCGCCATGGCCGAGGCCCCCGCCGGCTACAAGACCCGCCTGGAGCCGCAGGACGAGTTCCCGCACGATCCGGGAGCGTTCAAGAACTACAACGAAAGCATGTACTTCAACGTCTTCGACCCCGCGGCGAAGACTGGCGGCTGGTTCCGCATCGGCAACCGGCCGAACGAGGGCTATGCGGAGATGACCGTCTGCCTCTACCTGCCCGACGGGCGGGTGGCGTTCCTGTTCGGCCGCCCGCCGATCGAGGGCAACAAAGAGCTCAACGCCGGCGGCCTGAAGATCGAGGTGGTCGAGCCCTTCAAGCACCTGCGGGTGACCTATTCGGGCAAGGCGCTGGTGCTGGAGCGGCCCTGGGAGATGGCCGATCCGAAGGCGGCGTTCGCCAATAACCCGCGCGTGCCCTGCGAGGTGGTGCTCGACTACGAGGGCGTCTCGCCGATGTACGGCGGCGAGACGGTGAAGGCCGACGGCAGCCCCATCGAGATCGACCCGGAGAAGTCCTTCGCCAAGGCGCACTACGAGCAGCACTGCGCGGCCAGGGGGCATTTCACGGTCGGCGACGAGCGCTTCGAGATCGACGGCCACGGCCTGCGCGACAAGTCCTGGGGCCCGCGCCACTGGCAGGCGATCGAGTGGTACCGCTGGTGCCCGATGAACTTCGGCCGCGACTTCGGGATGATGCTGTCGGTGATCGGCGACGGCAAGGGCGGCGCGCGGCAGGGCGGCATGGTGTTCCGCGATGGCGCCTACGACCTGATCGACGAATGCCGCATCGAGAGCGACTGGGACGAGCGCGGCTACCAGACGGCGCTGCGCGCGCAGGTGAAGACCAAGGGCGGCAAGGAATACGCGGTGACCGGTCGGGTGATGTCGCTGATCCCCTTGCGCAATCGCCGCACCACGCCGGACGGGGCCGAGTTGCAGACGAGCATCACCGAGGGGATGACGGAGTATCTCTGCGGCGACCTCGTGGGGTACGGGCTGAGCGAGTACCTGGACCAGATCATCGACGGCAAACCGAACGGCAAGGAAGCCGGCTACTGATCCCTTCTCCCCTTGCGGGAGAGGGGCCTGGTTCGATGCGAGACTCCCGAGACCGATAAATCCGGGACATCGCGGGACATCGGGCGAGACAGGCGAGACACTCGTCCGCCGAACTTATCCCCGGCGGGCCGCGCGGACGTAGAACGGGAGGCGCCGTTCCGCCCCTCGGCGGCGCGGCGGGTCTTTGCCATCGTCCGGTCCCTCAAGCGCCCTTCCAGCCAGGTCCGGCGCGCGCCTCGGCGCAGCGACCTCGGCGAGGCGCGCGGCGCCGGCGACAGGCGAGACAAATCCGAAGGCCGGCGCGGTCGGCCTAGGTCGCCTCCATGTCCGCCTTCATCCGCGCCAGGAGCGCCACCGCGTTCTCCGCATAGCCGGAGATCCAGCGGTCGTAGATGTCCCGGAAGGGCGCGGCGTTGAGGTGGTTCCAGCGCTTGCGGCCCTCGCGCCGGCTGAGGATCAGCTCGGCTTTTTCCAAGACGCCGATGTGCTGCATCACCGTGCAGCGGTCGAGGCTCCCCGCGAAGGCTTCGCAGAGCTCCCCCGTGGTGCGTGGGGCGTCCTTCAGCATGTCCAGGATGGCGCGGCGTCGCCCGTCCGCCAGGGCCTTGAAGATCAGGTCGCTCTGCGCATCGCTTGACATGTTATATTTTTATAACCTATCAAGTCGCCCATCGCAATGGAGGCGACCCATGAGTTTCGACTTCCAGACCCAGCTGAAGATCCGCAAACCCCCGGCCGAGGTGTTCGACGGCGTGGTCGATCCCAAGAAGCTCGCCGGCTACTTTGTGAAGGACTCTTCCGGTCCACTGGCGGCGGGAACCACGGTGCAATGGAGCTTCGCCGAGGCGCCGGAGCCCTTCGACGTGGTGGTGGACGAGGTGGTGAAGAACGAGCGCATCGTCTTCCGTTGGCCCGCCGTCGGCGAGACCCTGACCACCGTCGAGATGGTGTTCAAGCCGCTGGAGGGCGGCCACACCATGGTGCAGATCGCCGAGCGCGGCTGGCCGCAGACGTCCGAAGGGCAGAAGCAGTCCTACTCCAACGCCGGCGGCTGGATGCACATGATGCTCTGCCTGAAGGGCTACCTCGAATACGGCGTCAACCTGCGCGAAGGCGGGGCGTTCTAGTTCCTCCCCGCAAGGGGGAGGGGCTTTCGCCGCACGCGCCCTTCCGCAATTGCGCGTATAGGGGCGGCGCAATGCCCTTTCCCAATCCCCACCCGACCCTCGCCCAGGCGCTGAGCGCCCGCGGCTATCTCGAACCGACCCCCGTGCAGGCCGCCATCCTGGAAGCGCCCGAGGGCGCGGACATGCTGGTCTCGGCCCAGACCGGCTCGGGCAAGACCGTGGCCTTTGGCCTGGCCGCCGCCTCCACCCTCTTGGGCGAGGCCGCCCGCTTCGGCCGCGCCGAGGCGCCGCTGGCGCTGATCATCGCCCCCACCCGCGAACTCGCCCTGCAGGTCAGCCGCGAGCTGGAGTGGCTCTACGCCCCGGCCGAGGCGCGGGTGGTCACCTGCGTCGGCGGCATGGACGCACGGCGCGAGCAGCGGGCGCTCAGCGCCGGCGCCCACATCGTGGTCGGCACGCCCGGCCGCCTGCGCGACCACATCGAGCGCGGCAACCTCGACCTCGGCGCGCTCAAGGTCGTGGTGCTCGACGAGGCCGACGAGATGCTCGACCTCGGCTTCCGCGAGGACCTGGAGGAGATCCTCGACTCCACCCCGCCCGAGCGCCGCACCCTGCTCTTTTCCGCTACCATCGCCCGCGACATCGCCACCCTCGCCCGCCGCTACCAGCGCGAGGCCGTGCGTATCGACACCACCCGCCGCGACCAGCCGCACGGCGACATCGAGTACCGCGTCCTGCGCGTCGCCCCCACCGAGGTGGAGCTGGCGGTGGTCAACGTCCTGCGTTTCTTCGAGAGCCCCGGCGCGCTGATCTTCTGCGCCACCCGCGAGGCGGTGCGCCACCTGAACGGCGCGCTGCGCGAGCGCGGCTTCAACACCGTCGCCCTCTCCGGCGAGCTCAGCCAGAAGGAGCGCGCCGACGCCCTGCAGGCGCTGCGCGACGGCCACGCCCGCGCCTGCGTCGCAACGGATGTCGCCGCGCGCGGGCTCGACCTGCCCGACCTCGGCCTCGTGATCCACGCCGACCTGCCACAGAACAAGGCCGCGCTCCTGCACCGCAGCGGGCGCACCGGCCGCGCCGGGCGCAAGGGCGTCTCGGTGCTGCTGGTCCCCTACACCCGCCGCCGCAAGGCCGAGATGCTGCTGGCGTCCGCCGGGGTGCAGGCCAACTGGTCCGGCCCGCCGCAGGCCGACGAGATCCGCCGCCGCGACCAGGAACGGCTGTTGGACGATCCCATGCTGCAGAACCCGGTCTCGGTCGATGAGCTGGAACTGGCCCGCCGCCTCCTCGCCGACCGCCCGCCGGAGACGGTGGCCGCCGCCCTGATCCGCCTCTACCGCTCGCGCCTGCCCGAGCCCGAGGACCTGCTGGAAGATATCCGCGACCAGCGCCCGCCGCGCGAGACTGAGCGCCGTGAGAAAGCCCCGCGCTACGACCCGATGGCCGCCGACGGCGACGGCGCCTGGTTCCGCCTGCCCATCGGCCGGGCCAAGGGCGCCGACCCGAAGTGGCTGATCCCGCTGATCTGCCGCGCCGGCCACGTGACCAAGAAGGACATCGGCGCGATCCGCATCTTCGACCGCGAGACCAAGTTCGAGATCGCCCGCGAGGTCGAGGACCGCTTCCGCGAAGCCATCAAGGCCCCGCCGCCCGAAGGCGGCATGCGCATCGAACCGGCCGGCGCGCCCTCGCCCGAGGCCCGCTTCGACCGCAAGCCCCGCAAAGGCCCGCCTCCTGGCGACCGTCCGAAGGGCGGCAAGCCTGGCGGACCGAAGCGCGAGCGGCGCTCGAACGCGAGTTCCAAACGCTAAGCCCCTCCCCCTTTGCGGGGAGGGGTTGGGATGGAGGTGTCAGCGGAGGACCATCCGACGAAGCCCCACCCCGAGCCTTTCTCCGAGAGTCACAGGCCTACACCCCCACCCCCTGCCCCCTCCCCGCAAGGGGGAGGGAAAGCGCTTCAAACGTCCAGATCGGGCCGATCCAGTGCTCACCGTCGCCGGCGGTCTCCCGCAGCTCGCGGACGTTCGGCGCGGCGGCGATGGCGCGGGGCCAGAAGGCCCGGGCGGCGGTATTGCGCTCGGCGATGGCGACTTCCCAGCGGCCGGGATGCAGGGCGAGGATCTGGCGCAGAGCCTCGGCGCCGACGCCGCCGCGGCGATGTTTCCGCGCCACCCAGAACTCGCCCATGTTGCGCTCCACCGATCCGCCGTGGTGCGAGTAGGTGTTGATCAGGGCGAAACCGGCCGCCTCGCCGTTCACACGGATCAGCAGCGGCCAGCGGTCCGGATCGGTCCAGTAGGCGTCCATGTAGGGGTAGGGTTCGAGACGGCCCTCGCCGTCGAAGGCGAACTCGGCCGAGCCGGCGGGCTCCAGCTCCGAGAAGTCGTAGGCGTAGAACTGGAAGAGGCCTTCGATCAGCGGTCTGTCGGCCAGGGTCGCGGGCGCGACCTCAATGGTCACGCCTCGTCCTCCGCCTCGCCGGGCGGGTGGGCGATCAGCACGCCGGCGGAGAGGCGCACTTCTGGAACAGTTTGCTTGGTGAACGGCAGCCACCAGGTGGGGCCACCGTCGACGGGCGCCACCTCGATAAGGTCGCCGGCGCCGAAGTCCTGCACCGTCTTGACGCGGCCCAGCACCTCGCCGGCGGCGTTTTCGATGGAGAGGCCGATGAGGTCGGCGAGGTAGAACTCGTCCTCGTCGTCCGGCGCGGGCAGGGCCTCGCGCGGCACGTAGAGCTCGGTCCCGCGCAGGGCCTCGGCCTCCTCGCGGGTGGCGATCTCCCTGGCCCGGGCGACCACGCCGCCCTTCACCGCGCGGGCGGCGGTGAGCTTCAGCATCGGCTCGCCGGATTTCTTCAGCAGCGGGCCGTAGGTGGTGATGGCCAGCGGGTCGGCGGTGTAGGTCGTCAGCTTCACCTCCCCGCGCACGCCGAAGGCCCCGGCGACGCGGGCGACGAGGATCAGCTTGGGCTCGGCCGACATATCCTTCCCCCGGAACGGGGGAAGTGGCCTGAGGCGCGCAGCGACGAAGGTCGATGGGGGAAGCCGAGGCTTCCTCTCAGACTTCCCCCATCGACCCTCCAGCCTGCGGCTGTCGGGCCACTTCCCCCATGCCGGGGGAAGGATGGCCGGGCAGCCGGCAACTTAGGCCTTCTCTTCGCCTTCGGCGGCCGTCGCGTCGGCGGCGGCTTCGCCGGCGGTGGCTTCGGCGGCTTCCTCTGCGGCGGGCTCGCCGGCCGGTTCTTCGGCGGCGGCTTCGGCCGGAGCAGCTTCCTCAGCCGCGGCTTCCGGCTGGGCGGCTTCGGCGGGGGCCTCTTCAGCCACGGCCTCGGCCGGCGGTTCCTCGGCGGCTTCCGGTTCCGGCTCGGGCGCCGGCGGGTTGGCCTTGGCTTCGGCTTCGGCGGCGGCGCGGTCGGCCTCGCGCTGGGCGCGCTCCTCGGCGCGTTCCTTGGCCTTCGTGCCCGGCTCGCCCTTGTTCGGGTTGTTGCCGTGCTGCCACTTCACCAGCCCCTCGGTGGAGAGGAAGCGGGCGACGCGGTCGGTGGGCTGGGCGCCCTTCGACAGCCACTCCTGGATGCGCTCGACCTTCAGCACGGTGCGCTGCGGGTCGTCCTTCTTGAGGAGCGGGTTGTAGGCGCCGACCTTCTCGATGAAGCGGCCATCGCGGGGCGAGTGGCTGTCAGCGACGACGATCGAATAGTACGGGCGCTTCTTGGAGCCCCCGCGGGCGAGACGGATCTTCAGCATTTCTAGTCCTTGAGTGAACGCTATTTCTTGAAGGGGTTGACGCCCGGCGGCAGGCCGCCGCCCAGGCCGGGTAGTTTCGGCATCGCCGGCCCGCCGGGGCCGCCGAGACCGGGAATCTTGCCTTGCAGTTCCTTGGCCGCGGCCTCCAGCGCCGCCGGGTCGGGCTTGCCGCCGCCGCCGAGCGCCTTGAGCGGGTTCATGCCGCCGCCCAGGCCCATCGCCTGGGCCATGCGCGCGAAGCCCGCGCCGCCGTTGCGGGTCATCATCTTCATGGCGTCGGCCATCTGGCGATGCTGCTTGAGCAGGCGGTTGACCTCGGCCACGTCGACCCCGGCGCCGGCCGCGATGCGGCGCTTGCGCGAGGCTTGCAGAAGGTCGGGCTTGCGCCGTTCCTTCCTGGTCATCGAGTTGATGATCGCCCGCTGGCGCAGCAGCATCTTGTCCGAGACATTGGCCTCGGCCATCTGCGCCTTGACCTTCTGCACGCCCGGCAGGAGGCCCATGACCCCTTCCATGCCGCCCATCTTCTGCATCTGGTCGAGCTGGGCGGCCATCATCTCCAGGTCGAACTGACCCTTGGCCATCTTGCGGGCCATGGCCTCGGCCTGGGCCTGGTCGAACTCCTGGGCGGCCTTCTCGACCAGGGAGACGATGTCGCCCTGGCCCAGGATGCGGCCGGCCACCCGGCGGGCGTCAAAGACGTCGAGCCCGTCGATCTTCTCCGAGACGCCGAGGAACTTGATCGGCAGGCCAGTGACCGCCCGCATGGAGAGCGCCGCGCCCCCGCGCCCGTCGCCGTCGGCGCGGGTGAGGACCAGGCCCGTCAGCGGCAGGCGCTCGTGGAAAGCCCGGGCCGTGCGCACCGCGTCCTGGCCGGTCAGGCTGTCGGCGACCAGCAGGGTTTCGGTGGGGGTCGCGATCCGGGCGATCTCGGCCGCCTCGGCCATCATCCCCTCGTCGAGGGTGGTGCGGCCGGCGGTGTCGAGGATCAGGACGTCGTAGCCCTGCAGCCTGGCCGCGCTCATCGCCCGCCGGGCGATGTCCGGCGCGGCCTGGCCGGCGACGATCGGCAGGCTGTCGACCTCGGCTTGGCCCGCCAGGATCGCCAGCTGCTCCATGGCCGCTGGGCGGCGGGTGTCGAGCGAGGCGACAAGAACCTTTTTGCGCTCGTCGCGGCGCAGGCGAAGGGCGATCTTGCCGGTGGCGGTGGTCTTGCCGGAGCCCTGCAGGCCGGCCATCAGGATGACCGTCGGCGGGTTCAGCGCCAGCTTCAGCGGCTCAGGCTCCTCGCCACCCAGCATCTCCACCAGGCCGTCGTAGGTGATCTTGACCACCTGGTCGGCGGGCCGCACCGAACGCAGCACGGCCTCGCCGGTGGCGCGCTCCTTGGCCTTGGCGATGAACTCGCGCACGACCGGCAGGGCGACATCGGCCTCGAGCAGGGCGATGCGCACCTCGCGCAGCGCCTCGTCGATGTCCTTCTCGCCCAGGACGCCCCGACCGGAGAGCCGGTCGAACACCCCTGAAAGCCGATCTGTCAGCGCGTCGAACAAACTCGTCTCCTATGGCCCAACCGCAACCAGCCCCCGTGGACGATCACGTCGACGG
>JADZBR010000134.1 GCA_020852035.1 Caulobacteraceae bacterium | reverse complement strand
GTCTCGCAGACCCCCAGCTACTCCGGCACGGTCGGCAAGCTCTGGCTGGAGCGCGGCGGGGTCTATGTGGTGGCCAATATCCGCGGCGGCGGCGAGTTCGGGCCCCGCTGGCACACCGCCGGGCTGAAGGAAAACCGCCAGAAGGTCTTCGACGACTACTTCGCGGTCGCCGAGGACCTGATCGCGCGCAAGATCACCTCGCCGCGCCGGCTCGGCGCGATGGGCGGCTCGAACGGCGGCCTCTTGATGGGCGTGGCGCTGACCCAGAAGCCGGAGCTGTTCAACGCCATCGTCATCCAGGTGCCGCTGTTCGACATGATCGGCTACACCCACATCGGCGCCGGCGCCTCCTGGGTGGGGGAATACGGCGATCCGCGCATCGAGGCGGAGAAGGCGTACATCCTCAAATATTCGCCCTATCAGAATCTCCGCCGCGGCCAGAAATACCCCGAGGTGTTCCTCGAGACCTCCACCAAGGACGACCGCGTCCACCCGGCCCACGCCCGCAAGGCCGCCGCGCGGCTGAAGGAATACGGCTATCCCTACTTCTACTACGAGAACATCGACGGCGGGCACGCGGCGGCCGCCAACCTGAACGAGCGGGCCCGGCGCATCGCGCTGGAGTTCACCTACCTCGCCCAGAAGCTGATGGACTAGACGCCTTCCACCTCGGCCGCCGCGCGGTCGAGGATGGCGGCCACCGCGTCGATCTGCAGCGGGCTCAGGGGGCCGTGCGAAAGGCGCAGGCGCACCGCCGTGCGCAGATTCTCCATCGCGCGCAGCACCTTGGGCGAGGAGAGCGCGCTCTGCGCGGCGGCGGCGTCCAGGCGCTCGAACATGGCGTCCACCTGGGCGCGGTTCTTGGCCAGGGCCTCGCGGCCGGCCTCGGTGGCTTCGTACTGCTTGCGTCCGCCGTCCTCGGCGACCGGCCGGATGAAGCCCTCGTCCTCCAGCATGGCCAGGGTGGGGTAGATCACTCCGGGGCTCGGCCGGTAGGCGCCGCCCGTGCGGTCCTCCAGCTCGCGCATCAGCTCGTAGCCGTGGCGCGGTTGCTCGGCGAGCAGGGTGAGCACCACGAAGCGCAGGTCGCCATGCTCAAGGAGCCGGCCCATGCGGCGCCCGCCGCGCATGGCGTGGCGCATGTGCCCCCCGAAGCCGTGGCGGCTCCAGCGTTCGTGTCTGTGATGGAAATGTCGATGCATATGTCGATCCTATTTCGATATGTCTAATTGCCAGATATATCGATATCGCCAGCGGCGCAATAGATATATCTAAAATAGTTCGATCAGGCGGAAGTGAGCTTCTGGCGCGCCAGCGCGGCCACCGCTTCGGCGGTGATGCCGAACTCCTTGTAGAGCACCTCGGCCGGGGCGCTCGCACCATAGCCGTGCATGCCGACAAAGCCGCCGTCCACGCCAATGAACCGATCCCAGCCCATCCGCACGGCCGCCTCGACGGCGATGCGCACCGGCGCCTTGCCGATCACCGCGTCCTGATAGCCCTTGGGCTGGGCCTCGAAGAGTTCCCAGCAGGGCGTGGAGACCACCCGCGTCGGCACGCCCTCGGCTTCCAGCGCCTCGCGCGCGGCGACGGCCACCGAGACCTCGGTGCCGGAAGCGAACAGCGTCACCTTGGCCGGGCCGCTGGCGGCGGCGCGTTCGTAGGCGCCCCTGGCCGAGCGGCTCTCGCCCGCCTCGCCGCGCACCGCCGGGACCTTCTGGCGCGAGAGCGCCATCAGCGACGGCCCCTTGGCCTCCAGGGCCAGGCGCCAGCACTCGGCGGTCTCCACCGCGTCGGCGGGGCGGAAGACCTTGAGGTTCGGCATCGCCCGCACCGCGGCCAGGTGCTCCACCGGCTGGTGGGTCGGCCCGTCCTCGCCGACGCCGATGGAATCGTGGGTCATCACATGGATGACCCGCGCGCCCATCAGCGCGCCCAGCCGGATCGCCGGCCGCGAATAGTCGGAGAAGACGAAGAAGGTGCCCGAATAGGGGATCACCCCGCCATGCAGCGCCATGCCGTTCATCGCCGCGGCCATGCCGAACTCGCGCACGCCGTAGTGCACGTAGCGGCCGGCGTAATCGGGCGTATCGAAGGGCGTCATGCCCTTGACGATGGTGTTGTTGGAGCCGGTCAGGTCCGCCGAGCCGCCGACCATCTCGGGGATCGCCGGGACCAGGTGCTCCAGCGCCGCGCCGGAATGCTGGCGGGTGGCGGCGGCCGGCTTCAGCTTCGCCGCCTCGGCGATGTGGGCGTCCAGCCGCTCGAAGGCGCCGGCGGGCAGATCGCCGGCCATCGCCCGCTCGAACTCGGTCTTCATCGGCGAGGCGGCCAGCTTCTGACGCCAGGCGCGGCGGGCGCGTCCGCCCTTGCGGCCCGCCTTGCGCCAGGCCGCGGCGATGTCGTCCGGCACCACGAAGGGCTCGGACGACCAGCCCATCGCCTGGCGGGCATCGGCGATCTCGTCGTCGAACAGGGCGTAGCCGTGGCTGTGGACGTCGCCTTCCTTGCGGCCGGCGCCCTTCGAGATCAGCGTCTTGCAGGCGATCATCGTCGGCCGGTCCTGGCGGGTCGCCCAGCGCAGGGCGGCGGCGATCTTGCCGTAGTCGTGGCCGTCCACCGCCTTCACCGCCCAGCCGGCCGCCTTGAAGCGGGCGATCTGGTCGCCAGTCTCGGAGATGGTCGCCGCCCCGTCGATGGTGGTGTTGTTGTCGTCAAACAGCACGGTCAGCTTGGAAAGCTTCAGCCGGCCGGCTAGGCTGATCGCCTCGTGGCTGACGCCCTCCATCAGGCAGCCGTCGCCGGCGATCACCCAGGTGCGGTGGTCCACCAGGTCGCCGAACCGCGCCGCCAGGTGCCGCTCGGCCATCGCCATGCCGACGGCGGTGGCCAGGCCCTGGCCCAGCGGGCCGGTGGTGGTCTCGACGCCCGGCGTATGGCCGTACTCCGGGTGGCCGGCGGTGTTGGAGCCCCACTGCCTGAAGTCGCGGATCTGCTGCATCGTCACCGCCTTGAAGCCGGTCAGGTGCAGCAGGGAATAGATCAGCATCGAGCCGTGCCCCGCCGAGAGCACGAAGCGGTCGCGGTCGGCCCAGTCGGGGGCGCTGGCGTCGTACTTCAGGAACTTCGTCCACAGCACCGTGGCGACGTCGGCCATGCCCAGCGGCATGCCCTGGTGGCCGGACCTGGCCTTGTGGACCGCGTCCATCGAGAGGGCGCGGATGGCGTTGGCCATGAGCAGGGGGGCGACGGGCATCGTAGACTCGCGAAGGGGCTGGCGGCGGGCGCGGTCGGGGTCGCACGCGAGGGCGCGAGGGTCAAGGAAGCCGGCGGTTTTGCAGGGTGGGCCGGTGAGCCTATAGATTGGGGTGGAGACGATTCGGAGCGTCCCGATGCCGTCAGATTCTAGCGACAACGCCCTCGACCAGGCCGCCAAACGGCTCGACCAGGCCCTCGTCCGCCTTGAACAGCGCATGGCCGCCAGGATCGCCCAGGCCGGAGCCAGCGCCGACGGCGCGGCCGACCAGGACCGCGCCAAGCTCGCCGCCGAACTCGACGCCTGCCGCGCCCGCGAGCGGGAGCTGGCGGAAGCCGGCCAGCAGGCGTCGCAGGCCCTCAGCCGCGCGATCGGCGAGTTGAAATCGGCGCTCAGCGAGCCGGTGGAGTGACCGCATGGCCCAGGTGACCATCGAGGTGAACGGCAAGCCCTACACGGTAGGCTGCGACGACGGGCAGGAGGCGCATCTTTCCGCCCTCGCCGCCCTGCTCGACCGGCATGTGGGCGAGGTGGCCAAGGACATGGGCCAGCTGGGCGAGACGCGGCTGCTGCTCATGGGCGCCTTGCTGCTGGCCGACGAACTGCACGAGGTCCAGGCCCGGCTGGACGCGGCCCGCAACGAACTGGCCAGGGCCCAGAACGCCCAGGCCGGCGCGGAGGCCAAGGCGATCGGCGCCCTCTCCGCCGCCGCCGAACGCATCGAACGGATCGCCGCGGCCTAGGCTCGCCCCTTCTCCCCGGCGGCGGCGAGGGAGACTGGCGCCCAGGCCCGCCACGCACTATTTTCGCCCCCGGCGGGTCCTGCTGCGGCTCTCGTCGGAGGCAACTAATCCCGGGGACCTTAATTCACTCGATCGGGAGCTGTCCCTGTCCTTGCCCGTGGGCTTGGGCACACGGCGCCCACCTGGAACTCCAGGTCCGAGGGGATTTAAACCGCCTCCACGGCTCTTCGCGGCGCCGCCACGCCATCCCCGGAGCTCGGCCTCGCCGGGTTCGAGACGCGGCTTCGCCGCCATCACCACGACTAGGTCTTTGCTGAGCTAGTCATCCTGAGAAGGCCGCAAAGCGACCGTCTCGAAGGACGCAACCCTGGTCGCCGCCGATCCCGCCTCCGCCAAACGTCTCCTGCGCCTTGAGATGAAGGCCCTGCGCCCGACCCTCGCCAAGGCCGCGCCGGACGCCGCCGAGCGGGTGGCCGGAGGCGCGCACATGGACGAACTGGCGCGCTTCAAGGTGGTCGCCGGCTACCGCCCGATCCAAAGCGAGATCGACCCCGGCCCGCTGATGGATCGCCTCGCGGCCGGCGGCGCGACCCTGGCGTTGCCGGTTACGGCGCCGAGAGGGTCCGGCGACGCCATGACCTTTCGGCGCTGGTCCACAGGCGAGCCGCTGCGTCCCTCGACCTTCCGGGTGATGGAGCCGGCGCCGGGCGCCCCGCCGGTGATCCCGGACCTGATCATCACCCCGCTGATCGCCTTCGACCGCACCGGCGCGCGGCTCGGCTACGGCCAGGGGCACTTCGACCGCACGCTTTCGGCCCTGCGGCGCGACCATGCCGTCTTCGTGCTCGGCCTCGCCTACGCCGGCCAGGAGGTGGCGCGCGTCCCCGCCGAGCCGCACGACGAGCGCTTCGACGCGGTGCTGACCGAGACGGGCTGGATCGACATTCGGCGCTGAAGGACCTTCCGACCGCCGGCGGCGTTTCAGCCTTGAACGGTTTGCCGCTAAGCTCGCGCCATGCGTTTCGCCTTCTTCGGAGATGTCGTCGGCCGCTCGGGCCGCGAGGGCCTTGCCGAGCACCTGCCCGGTCTGCGCCGGCGGCTGGGGCTGGAGTTCGTGATCGTCCACGCCGAAAACGCCGCTGCCGGCTTCGGCATCACAGAAGCCACCGCCCGCGAGCTGTTCGACGCCGGCGCCGACTGCCTGACCCTTGGCAACCACTCCTGGGACCAGAAGGAGGCGATGACCTACATCGTCCGCGAGCCCCGGTTGATCCGACCGCTCAACTACTCGACCTTCGCCGCCGCGCCGGGCCGCGGCGCGCAGCTCTTCACCACCGACGCCGGCAAGCAGATCCTGGTGATCAACCTGCTGGGCCGGGTGCACATGGACTCGCTCGACGACCCCTTCGCCGCCGTCGACAAGGCGCTGGAGGACTGCCCGCTGGGCCTGGCGGCCGACGCCATCGTGGTCGACATGCACGCCGAGGCCACCTCCGAGAAGATGGCGATGGGCCATTTCTGCGACGGCCGCGCCAGCCTGGTGGTCGGCACCCACACCCACGTGCCGACCGCCGACGCCCAGATCCTGCCCGGCGGCGCCGCCTACCAGACCGACGCCGGCGCCTGCGCCGACTACGACAGCGTGATCGGCAACCAGAAGGAAGAACCGCTGCGCCGCTTCACCACGCGCATCTCCGGCGGCCGCTACAAACCCGCCGAGGGGCCGGCCACGGTCTGCGGCGTCTTCGTGGAGACCGACCCGGCCTCTGGCCTGGCGCGCCGCGTCGAACCGATCCGCATCGGCGGTCGCCTGGCCCAGACCGTGCCGCAGGTGGAGTTCGACACCCCTCTCCCTTGAGGGGAAGGGCTCCTATTCGCAGCCGCTCGCCGGCGCGGTCGATGCCGCCAGGTCCGCCTTCGCCGCCGCCAGGTCGGTCATGAACTTCGGGTCGGTGTGCAGCCGCGCCACCATCGCCGCGCCGAGCGTGCGCCCGGCCTCGATATCGCTCTGGAAGTGGACGCCGCAGATCGCCCGGCTCCGGCCGAACTCCATGCCGTCCTGGAAGAGG
>JADZBR010000133.1 GCA_020852035.1 Caulobacteraceae bacterium | reverse complement strand
TCCTTCACCAGGCGGGCGGCCTCCGAGAGCGACAGGCCCGTGTCGCAGACATCGTCGAGGATCAGCGCCCGGCGCCCGACAATCGGCCGCTGCAGGTCGGCGCGCACCTGGCAGCGGCCGGTGCTGGCGCGCTCGTCGCCGTAGGAGGCCAGCCACAGGCAGTCGAACCGCAGATGCCGCCCGATCCGCGCCAGCGCCCGGGTCATGTCGGCGGCGAACCACAGGCCCCCGGTCAGCAGGCAGACCGCCACGTCGCCGTCGTCCAACCTGGGTGCGACTTGCTCGGCGAGGGCGGCGACGCGGGCGGCGACTTCGGCCTCGTCCAGCAGGACGGCGGGCTCAGCCATGCGGCGCGGCCTCGGGCGCGCTTGGCGCGGCGCCGGCCGGCGGGGCGTCTATCGGCGGCGGCGCCTCCGGCAGGTCGGCGTCGGCCGCGCCGCGCAGCGGCAGTTCGGCCTTGGGCGCGCCGTGCGCCTTGGTCGGGTCCCCCGCCACCACGCCCTCGCCGGCCGCGTCGGGGGCGAAGGCGATCTCCAGGTCGGCGGCGGTCTTCGGCGGGTCGACCAGGGTGACCATGAAGTGTCGAGTGGCGCCGGCGGGGATCTCGGGATTGGCCGGGCGGGCGATCTGCACCAGCACCGGCTTGCCGCCGCTGTTCAAGAGGCTGATCCGCAGCGGCGGGGTGGTGATCGCCTCGGCGCCGATGTTGCGGATGGAAGCCGACACCATCAGCGCCGCGTGGCCCATCTGCAGGGTGGCTTCCGCGCGAGGATTCTCCACCACGAGTCCGAGGCTGTTCACCGGCAGACCGACCGCCGCATAGGCCCCCGCCGTGCGCGGCCACAGCCGCACGATGTCGCCGCGGAACACCACCGCGAGCGCGATCAGCACCGCCAGCCCGGCGGCCATGCCGGCCCAGACCACACCGGTGGCCGCCGCCTCGCGCACCTTGCGTCTGGTCTCGGCCTTGGCCCGCATCACCTTGGGCAGAGCCTCGCCGGGCAGTTCGGAGATCTTCTCCGGCTCGGGCCTGGCCGCCTCGGCCGGCTCTTTGCCCAACGCCCCCTCCTCGCCGGACGAGGCCAGTTCCAGCGGCGGGCGGGCGGTCCACGTGGCGCCGCACGAGGCGCACTTCACCGCCCGGCCGCCAGGGCCGATCTGCGCGTCGTCCACGAAATAGCTGGCGGCGCACTCTGGACAGGTCAGTATCATCGCGGGCGAATCGGACGCTCCAGCAACCCCCGGCTCCGAGGTCGCCGATTTCCTTCGACATGTCCAGAAACGCTGAGACGCAAGGCGCTTCCGACACCGCCGAAGAGCCGATCCTGCGGTTCGACCAGGTGTCGATGCGCTATGGCCGCCAGCCTGAGGTGCTGACCGACGTCAGCTTCGCCCTCCGGCCCGGCTCGTTCCACTTCGTCACCGGCGCCTCGGGGGCCGGCAAGAGTTCGCTGCTGAAGCTGATCTACCTGGCCGCCAAGCCCTCGAGCGGCCTGATCCACCTGTTCGGCGAGGACCTGTCGCGCACGCCGGCGGCAAGGCTGCCGCTGCTGCGCCGGCGGATCGGCGTGGTGTTCCAGGATTTCCGGCTGCTCGACCACCTGTCGGCCTTCGACAACGTGGCCGTGCCCCTGCGGATCGCCAGCCAGCGGCCCTCCGACTATCGCGCCGACGTCGCCGAGCTGCTCGGCTGGGTGGGATTGAAGGCCAAGATGCAGGCCCTGCCGCCGACCCTCGCCGGCGGCGAGAAGCAGCGGCTGGCGATCGCCCGGGCGGTGGTCGCGCGACCCGACCTGCTGCTCGCCGACGAGCCCACCGGCAACGTCGACCACCAGATGGCGCTGCGCATCTACCGCCTGTTCGTCGAGCTGAACCGTCTGGGCACGACGGTGGTGATCGCCACCCACGACCAGGATCTGGTCGCCCGCTCGGGCCAGCCGGTGATGCATCTGGAAGGCGGCCGGCTCTCGTTCCCCTCCGCGCCGCGGAGCCGGCCGTGACGCCGTTCGATCCGGCCCGCTGGCGCCCCGCGCCGTTCCTGCCGCGCAGCGACGTGCGCGACGGGGCGCTGACGTTCGTGATCGCGGTGCTCTGTTTCCTGGCCTGCCTGACCGCGCTCGGCGCCGTCGCCTCCGACCGCGCCGCCCGCGGCTGGACGGCGCAGCTGGCCGGCTCGGCGACAGTGGTCGTCCACCCCCGGCCGGGCGAGACCCCAGACAGCGCCGCGGCGCGGGCGGCCGAGGCGCTCTCCAGCGTCGCCGGGGTGACCGAGGCGGCGGCCCTGGAGAAGGAGAAGGCCGAGGCGCTGATCGCGCCCTGGCTGGACGATCCGCGGGTGCTGGCCGACCTGCCGGTGCCTCGCCTGGTGACCGTCGAGCTCGACCGGCGCGCCCCGGCCAGCACCGAGGCGATGACCGCAGCCCTCAAGGCCCAGGGGCTCGATGCGACGGTCGACGACCACTCCAGCTGGATGAAGGAGATCAAGGCGGCCGCCGGCCTGACCCGCTGGGCGGCGTTCGGGGTCTTCCTGCTGATCGCCATGGCGACGGCCGCGGCGATCGCCTTCGCCACCCGCGCCGGGCTGGCGGCGCGGCGCGACATCGTCGAGGTGCTGCATCTGTCGGGCGCGACCGACGGCTTCATCGCGCGGATGTTCCAGGTGCGGTTCGCGCGGATGGCGGCGCTCGGCGGTCTCGCCGGCGCGGCCGGCGCGGCGGCGTTCGGGGCGACCTTGCGGCTGATCGGCGGCGGCGAGGGGCTGACGCCGGTGCTGCCGGTGGCCTGGTCGGATTTGAGCCTGACGCTCGCTTGCCCTATCGCTGCGGCGGGGGTGGCTGCGCTGGCCGCGAGACGGACGGCCGTGGCGTTGATCGGGGAGCTGACATGAAGAGCCTGGCCGGCCTGCTGGTCGTGCTGATGATCTGGGCGGTGGGGCTGATGGCCTTCGCCGCCCGCGTCGACCGCTCGACGCCCGCGCCGGACCCCGCCCCCGCCGACGGGGTGGTGGCGCTGACGGGGGCGGCTTCCAACCAGAGGATCGCCGCCGCCACACGCCTGCTGGAAGCCGAGAAGGCCAAGCGGATGCTGGTCTCCGGCGTCAACCGCGATGCGACGCGGGAAGACATCCGCGGCCTCTCCAAGGCCGCCCGCCGACTCTACGACTGCTGCGTGGACCTGGGCTTCACCGCCGCCACCACCCTCGGCAACGCCGAGGAGACGGCCGAGTGGGCCAGAGCCAACCGCTACAAGAGCCTGATCGTGGTCACCGCCGACTACCACATGCCCCGGGCCCTCCTGGAGCTGCGGGCCGCCAATCCGGGCGTCGATCTGCAATCCTATCCGGTCGCCACCCCGGTGCTCGACGCGGCCAACTGGTGGAAGAGCGGTCGCGGGGCGCGGCTGATGATCGTGGAATACTCCAAGTACCTCGCCATCCTTGGCCGCGAGACCCTGCTGAGTCTCGGCCCCCGGGACGACAAACCGGCCGCGAAGGAGGCGGCGCCCGCCCAATGATCGCGTTCCGCTCGTTCCTGTTCGTCGCGGCCTTCTACCTGTGGTCGGCGACACTCGCGATCGGCATGATCCCGCTGTTCCTGGCGCCGCACCGCTGGATCGGCGCGGCGCTGGGCGTCTGGAGCCGCGGCAACTTCGTGCTGCTGCGCGTGCTCTGCGACGTGAAGGTGGAGATCCGCGGCCTTGAGCATGCGCCCAAGGGGCCGGGCCTGGTCGCCGCCAAACACCAGTGCATGTTCGACACCATGTCGCTGTGGCACGTGCTGCCCGGCGCCTGCTTCGTGCTGAAGAAGGAGCTGATCCTGATCCCCTTCTTCGGCTGGTACTCGCTGAAGGGGAAGATGATCGTCGTCGACCGCGAGGCCCACGCCAAGGCGCTGCGCAAGCTGGTCAGGGACGCCAAGGATCGCCTCGCCGACGGCCGCCAGATCGTCATCTTCCCGGAGGGCACCCGCACGCCGCCGGGCGAGACCGGCGACTACAAGCCCGGCATCGCCGCCCTCTACCGCGAACTCGGCGTGCCGGTGGTCCCGCTGGCCACCAACTCCGGCGTCCACTGGCCGGCGCACGGGTTCATCAGGAAGCCCGGCACGATCGTCTTCGAGTTCCTGCCGCCGATCCCGGCGGGCCTGAAGCGCGCCGAGTTCATGCGCGAACTGGAAGGGCGCATCGAGCCGGCCTCGGCGGCGCTGCTGTCGCTCTAGCGGAACGGCCCTGCGTCTTTCGAGACGCCCGCTGCGCGGGCCCTCAGGATGACCAGGTCGGTAGGAGCCGCGTCAGTACAAACCTAGTCAGGGTGAGGAGCGCGAAGCGCGTCTCGAACCACGCAAAGCCTAGCCGTGCGTTCAGGCCGCTTCACGCGCGTCGACCATGCCGAGCAGGGTCTCCAGGCAACGATCCTTCACCCCCTCCTGGCGCAGGTGCAGGACGAGGTCGCGCAGGTAGTCGACATTGCGTCCCGAGAGCCCCGTCGAACGGCCGATCAGCTCGGCCTGCTTCTCCAGGCTGAGCGCTCCAGCCCACTGCGGATGGTGGGTGTCCGACAGGAACACCAGGCACTCCCCCCGTCGCCCGTCGGCCAGCCGGACCTGGCGGTAAGCCTCGATGTAGGTCTCGGTCGGCTGCTCGCGCTCGATCAGATAGGCGTAGACCTTCGGCCAATCGGCCTCCGCCACGCGATAGGCCGCGCCCCGGCAGGCCCCGCCGGGCGCGAGGCCCAGCACCAGGCCCGGCCGCTCATAGGTGCCGCGGTGATGCACCGAATAGATGCAGAAGGCCCGCCGGCGCCCGTGGAGCGTGGCGGCCTGACGCTCTACATAGGGAAACCCCGGCCGCCACATCAGCGAGCCGTAGCCGAACACCCAGCGCCCTTCTTCCGTCACCTGTCCCTCTGCAAAGCCCGCGCATGACCCTGCCCGACGAGACGCCCGCCCGTAACCCCCGCCGCTTCTGGCTCTATGCGCCGTTCGTGCTGGCGCTGCTGCTGGCCGCGGCCTGGGGCGGGGTCTGGCTCCACCTGCGCGGCCAGGTGGAGCGGGTCCTGGACGAGTGCGCCGACCACCTGCGCGCCCAGGGCTATGAGGTCGCCTGGAAGTCGCGCGAGGTCAGCGGCTTTCCGATGCGGCTGTCGGTGACCCTGACCGAGCCGCGCATCCGCGAGCCCTCCGGCTGGGCGCTGGCCGCGCCGGTGCTGGAGGCCGAGGCCCGCGTCCACGCGCCGGGCCACTGGCTGTTCGCCGCCCCGCGGGGATTCACCTTCACGCGGCCGAAGGGCGGGCCGGTCACGGTGACCGGCCAGGTGATCCGCGCCTCCCTGCGCCATCTGGAAGCCCATCCGCCGAACTTCTCCTTCGAGGGTGTGAAGCTCACCTTCGCGCCCGAGGCCGGCGCCCTGCCGTTCGCGCTCTCCAGCGCCGAGCGGGTGGAGCTGCACCTGCGCGCCGCGCCCGGCGACAAGGGCTCCAGCCTGCTGCGCGTCGCCGACGCCAAGGGGCGGCCCGGCACGCTCTGGGGCCGGATCGCCGGCGAGGCGACCATCGACATCGGCTGGGACGCGGTCTTCGACCACGCCGGCGCCTTCAAGGGCGAGAGCTGGCCGGACGCGGTGCGCAACTGGACCGCCGCGGGCGGGACCGCGACGGTGAAGCAGGCCGGAATCACCGCCGGGCCGGCCGTGCTGGGCGTGCAGTCGGGACGGCTCTCCGTCGATCCCGACGGGCGGCTGCGCGGCGACCTGCGCGCCAACCTGAAGCGCGCGCCGCAGGCGCTCGCGGCGATGGGCGCCGAAGGCGTCATCGCGCCGGAGACCGCCGCCATCGCCGGCGTTGTGGCCGCCGCCCGCCAGGACGGCGAGATCGCGGGCGCCGCCATCACCTTCCAGGCCGGACGAACCACCCTGGGCCCGGTGGCCATCGGCCCGGCCCCCAGGGTCTACTGAGGAGGCGTCATGAACGACAAATACCTGGGCGTAGGCGTCGCCATCGGCGCCGGCGTCGGCACGGCCCTCGGCGTGGCGATGCACAACCTGGCCGTCGGCCTCGGCCTGGGGATCGGCATCGGCATCGCCATCGGAGCCGCCATGAGCCAGGGCAGGAAATAGCCCTGGATCGTCGCCCGACCCCGGCGGCGGGGAGATTTCTTGCGCCTGCCGCCCCCATGCCCTACCCCGCACCGGCGAGGCGGGAGCGTATGGCGAAACTGGAGCTCAGCGAGACCGAGGGGATGTCCCTCGACGAGGTGCGATGGCGCATCGACGCCATCGACGCCGATCTTCTGCGCCTCATCGACACCCGCGCCGCCCTCGCCCGCCGTGTGGCCGAGGCCAAGGCCGCCGCGGGGAACGCCGACGAGTTCGGCCTGCGCCCCGCCCGCGAGGCCCAGGTCATCCGCCGCCTGATCGGCCTGCCGCGGGATGCCGCCACCCCCACCCTGATCGCGCGCATCTGGCGCGAGGTGATGAGTGACAACCTGGCCCGCCAGGGTCCCTACCAGCTGACGGTGTTCGGCGGTCGCGATCCGGTGCGGGCGGTCGAACTGGCCCGCGGCCATTTCGGCGCGGCGCCCTCGCTGCGTCAGGCCGCCGATCCGAAGGAAGCTCTGGCGGCGACCGCCAGACCCGGCGGCGTCGCCGTGCTGTCGCTGGCCAGCGACACGCCCTGGTGGGGCCGGCTGCTGGCCGAGCCGAACACCCGCGTCTTCGCCGCCCTGCCGTGCCTCGCCGCATGGGGCCCGCCGGGCGCCCTGGCCGCCGCCCGGATCGAGATCGAGCCGACCGGCGGCGACATCACCTTCTGGGTGACCGACGCCCCGGACGCCGCTTCGGCCGTCGTCGACGCCCTGGGCCGCGACGGGGTCGCCGCCGACCTGCTGGCCGATGCCGGCGGCCTCAAGCTCTTCGCCCTCGCCGGCTTCTACCAGGCCGACGACGAGCGCCTGGCCCGCGCGCCCGGTTCGCTGAGCGGCGTCGTCGGGGCTGCGCCCGCGCCGTTCGACGTGTAGAGAGCCGCTCCCATGAGCGTCGCTGTGAACACCCGTCCCGAAGCCAAGCCCGGCATCCTCGACATCACCGCCTACCAGCCCGGCAAGGCCAAGGTCGACGGCGTCGAAAACCCGGTGAAGCTGTCGTCCAACGAGAACATCCTGGGCTCCAGCGAGCAGGCGCGCGAGGCGTTCAAGGCCGCGGTCGACACCCTGCATATCTACCCGGACAGCCGCGCCACCGTGCTGCGCGAGGCGGTCGCCAGGCACTTCGATCTCGAGCCGGAACGCCTCGTCTTCGGCGACGGCACCGACGAGGTGCTGCACCTGATCAACCAGGTGTTCCTGGAGCCCGGCGACAACATCGTCATGGGCCAGTACGGCTTCGGCGCCTACGCCATCGGCGCGCGCGCCTGCCAGGCCGAGGTGCGCGAGGCGCCCGAGCCCGACCATCGCATTTCGGTGGACGAGGTCCTCAAGCGGGTCGACGAGCGCACCAGGCTGATCTTCATCACCCAGCCGGCCAACCCGACCGGCACCTTCACGACGCGCGACGAACTGGCCGCCCTGCACGCCGCCCTGCCGCCGAGAGTGACCCTGGTGCTTGACGGCGCCTACGCCGAGTTCGCCGACGACCCGCGCTTCACCGACGGCCTGGAGCTGGCGCGCACGGCCGAGAATGTCATCGTCACCCGCACCTTCTCCAAGCTGCACGGCCTGGCGGCGCTCAGGATCGGCTGGGCCTACTGCCCGGCGCACATCGCCGACGCGCTCGACCGCATCCGCGCGCCGTTCAACACCTCCATCGCCGCCCAGAACGCCGCCGTCGCTTCCCTGGCCGACACCGAGTTCCAGGAGCGCTCGCGCCAGCACGTGCTCTACTGGCGCCCCTGGCTCGCCCAGCAGCTCGGCGGGCTCGGCCTCGATATCGTGCCGAGCCAGGCCAACTTCGTGCTGATCGGCTTTCCCAAGACTCCCGGCCACACGGCCAAGGAGGCCGAATCCTTCCTCGCCCGCCGCGGCTGGATCGTGCGCGGCGTCGCCAACTACGGCCTGCCCGACCACCTGCGGATCACCATCGGCCTGGAGGAACACAACCGCGCCGTGGTCGACGCCCTGACCGAGTTCATGGGCCGCTGAGCATGACCGACCAGCCCCTCTTCTTCCGCCTGGCCGTTCTCGGTTGCGGCATGATCGGCGCCTCGGTGATGCGCGCCGCGCGGCAATCCGGCGCGGTCAGCGAGATCGTCGGCTACGACGCCGACGCCGGCCACCGGGCCCGCGTCGCCGAGCTCGGCATCGCCGACCGCGTGGCCGAGACCGCCGAGGCCGCCGTCTCCGGCGCCGACCTGGTCATCCTGGCCACTCCCGTTCTGGCGATGGCGGAGGTGGCCAAGGCGGCGGCGGGGGCCTTGCGCCCCGGGGCCACGGTCTCCGACGTCGGCTCGGTGAAGGGCCAGGTCGCCCAGGCGCTCGACGAGGTCCTGCCCCGCCACGTGTTCCTGATCCCCGGCCATCCCATCGCCGGCGCGGAAAAATCCGGCCCGGACGCCGGCTCGGGCGAACTCTTCCACAACCGCTGGACCATCCTCACTCCGCAGGCGCGGGAGGATCAGCCCTACCTCGACGCGGTGAAACGGCTCGCCGACTTCTGGACCGCGCTGGGCGCCAACGTCGAGACGATGGACGCCGAGCACCACGACCTGGTCCTGGCCGTCACCAGCCACCTGCCGCACCTGATCGCCTACAACATCGTCGGCACAGCGGCCGACATGGAGGCGGTCACCCGCTCGGAAGTGATCAAGTATTCGGCCGGCGGCTTTCGCGACTTCACCCGCATCGCCGCCTCGGACCCCACCATGTGGCGCGACGTCTTCCTGACCAACAAGGAGGCGGTGCTGGAGGTGCTGGGCCGGTTCACCGAGGACCTGCAGGCGCTCTCGCGCGCCATCCGCTGGGGCGAGGGCGACAAGCTGCACGAACTCTTCACGCGCACCCGCGACATCCGCCGCGGGGTCGTCGACGCCGGCCAGGACATCAGCGCCCCGAACTTCGGGCGCGGCCAGCACTAGAACGGTCAGACCCGCGGCGGCGCCAGCCGAACCGTCGGTAGCGCGCGGCCGGTCTCCAGGAAGGTCTTCAGGCCGGAGGTGATCAGCCCCCAGCCCGCCGCGCCGGCGCGCCTGAATTGCGCGGGCGGCGGCGCATCGACGAACTCGGTGACCGTCAGCTTCACCACCTCGCCGCCGGCCGGCGTCTTGGCAAGCTCGATCAGATATTCCACCTCGCAGTTCGGCAGGGTCACGCCGGGCGGCGCTTCGACCACCCAGCTGACCCGCAGGCGCCGGGCCGGCTGCTTGGCCCTGACCTCGCCGGTGACGCCCCAGGCGCCGTCCTGCCCGATGCGATAGGTCCCGCCGACCTCGCCGACCTCGACCCGCGAGCCCATGAAGTAGTTGGGGCTCATTTCCGGGTCCGTCAGCGCTCGCCAGACCTTCTCCGCCGGCGCGGCGATGAAGACGATGGCGATGTTGTTCACGATCCAGCGGTCGTCAGCCATCCTCGGCCTCCAATCCCTTCTTGAGCGCCACCAGCGCCAGGGCGCGGTCACGCTCGAACTTGCCGATCCAGCGGTCGGCGATCTCGGCGATCGGGACCGGGTTCAGGTAGTGCAGCTTCTCGCGCCCGCGCCGCACGCTGGCGACAAGGTTCGCCGCCTCCAGCACCGAAAGGTGCTTGGAGACCGCCTGCCGGGTCATCGCCAGCCGCGCGACCAGCTCACCCAGGCTCTGGCCGTTTTCGGCGAAGAGCGCGTCAAGCAGCGCCCTCCGGCTTTCGTCGGCCAGGGCCTTGAAGACCCGATCGGTGTTCATCGGCGCGGAGCATATGCAACCATTTGGTTACACGTCAACTCGCTGATATCTAAATCGGAGACACCGATAAGTTGTTTTGGGGGAGCCATGCGAAGCGTCGTAGTTGGATCGGCAATACTAGTTTTGGTATCGACATCAGTTTCCGCGGCCACCACAATCACAGGAGAAGCGTTTATACAGCGATCAAATGGCGTGACTTTGACGTGTGCAGGACAAGACGATGTGAGGCTTTTGCCGAGTACATCGGTTGATTTGGTGCAGCGATATTTCTCATCGACCACCCGCGGCTTCGTACCAGATGGAAATCAATTTCCAATACCTCTTGAAAGTCGCTCGGCTACCTGCAATTCCCTAGGAAAATTCTCATTCCAAAATGTCGCTCCTGGGCAATATTTCGTAGTCTCCAAAATAAACTGGGGAGGAAACAAAGGTGGAATCATCATGAAAAGTGTAGAATTAATTGAAAATCAGCCGTTGGAAGTAATTCTGTCGGCCACCAACGATGAAGAGGTTACGACGTTCCAAGTCGGATCAACCAAGGACGTACGCCAAAACCTAGCAGAAACCGCGATCAAGGCGCGCTTAATCGACCCCAATTCCGCTCAATTTGAATGGCCTCATCGCTGGAGAGAGAACGAGAATTTCAAAATGTGGCGATGGTCAAAGCCAGTGATGGGAGACTGGACTTGTGGGCGAGTCAATGACCGCAATCGGATGTGTGGCTACACTGGCTCGTCAACCTTCATC
>JADZBR010000132.1 GCA_020852035.1 Caulobacteraceae bacterium | reverse complement strand
TCCGCGCCCAGCGGGGCGGTGGCGACGAAGAACATCCTCTGCGCCTTAATGAAGGCGAGCAGCTTGTCGTCCAGGCGGTCGAAAACCTTGGCCATCAGCGCACCCCCATCAGGCGTAAGCGACCCATCCGCGCCAGGTGAAGGCGGCGTAGAACAGCGTCACATCGGCAAATCCCGCCCGGCGGAGGATATCCTCATCCTCCTCGGGAGACAGGGCGTGCAGGGCCTTGTCGACCGCTTCACGACGCTTGCGGGCGTCTTCGGGCGGCGCGCCCGAGGCGACGATGTAGGCTTCCTCCCACTCGCGCCAGCGCTCGCGCGCCTCCGGGTCCTGGGGAAAGCTGCAGTGCGCCGCCACGAACGGCGCACCCGGCTTCAGCCGCCGGCGCACCTCCCGCAGCGTGCGAAGCCGCTCGTCAGGCGCGATGAAGTGGAGGGTCAGGAGGCAGGCCCCGCCGTCGAACGGCCCTTCGGGCGCGTCGTCGATGTAGCCCTGGTGCAGCGCAGCGCGGTGCGCAAGGCCGCCCAGCGTCTGGGCCGCCAACCCCAGCATCTCCGCCGAAGGGTCTACGCCGTCGAAGCGCCAGCCCGGATGCGCCTCGGCGAACGCCTTCAGCTCCAACCCGCCGCCGGCGCCCAGCACCAGGATGCGGGCGTCTCCGGCCGCCCGCTCGGCCAACAGGACCGCGGCCATCCGGTGGATAGCTTCGAAGCCAGGTACGATCCGCCGCGGCCCTTGGGCGTATTTGGCGACCGCCTCGGGATCGGCGAAGGGCTGCAGCAGTGTGTTCATCAGACTAGCTCGAAGGGCTCTAGCCCCGCCAGCCTGAGAGCTCTTTCCCGCTCGGGAATCCGACGCGGCGTAACTCCGCGCACCTCACCCGCGATGTGCTGGATGTGCTCGGGCGTGGCGCCGCAGCAGCCGCCGAGGATATTGACCAGCCCGGCCCTGGCCCACTCCTCCAGGGCGTGCGCGGTCTCGTGCGGCTCCTCGTCGTACTGGCCCATCGCATTGGGCAGGCCCGCGTTCGGATAGGCGGCGACCAGGGTGTCGGCCACCCGCGCCAGTTCGGCGATGTGCGGGCGCATCAGGTCCGCGCCCAGGGCGCAGTTGAAGCCGACGGCGAACGGCTTGCAGTGCTTCACCGAGTTCCAGAACGCCTCCGCCGTCTGGCCGGAGAGCGTGCGGCCCGAGCGGTCGGTGATGGTGCCGGAAATCCAGATCGGCAGCGGCTCGTAGCCTTCGTCCTCCAGGTCGAGAATCGCCTTGATCGCGGCCTTGCAGTTCAGGGTGTCGGTGATCGTCTCGATCAGGAAGAGGTCGACCCCGCCCTCGTGCAGCGCCCGCACCTGTTCCAGATAGGCGTCATAGACCTGCTCGAAGGTGACCAGCCGCGCGCCCGGATCGTTCACGTCGGACGACATGGAGAGCATCTTGTTCAGCGGCCCGATGGAGCCCGCCACGAAGCGCGGCTTGCCCGGCTCCTTGGCCGTCCAGCGGTCGGCGACCTCGCGGGCGATGCGCGCGCCCTGAAGGTTGATGTCGCGCACCGCCTCGGCGCCCAGGCCGTAGTCGTCCTGCGCGATCACCGTGGCCGAGAAGGTGTTGGTCTCGGAGATGTCGGCCCCGGCGGCGTAGTAGCGGTCGTGCAGCCCAGCGATGATGTCCGGCCGCGTCAGGCACAGGATGTCGTTGTTGCCCTTCATCTGGCCATTGTGGTCGGCGAACCGCTCGCCACGGAAATCGGCCTCGTCCAGGCCCTCGCGCTGGATCATCACGCCCCACGACCCGTCGAGGATCAGGATGCGCTCCTTGGCGGCCGCCTTCAGGGCGGCGATGCGTTCGGCTCTGCTCATTGCCCGGCCTCCTGCCTGGCGAGTTCGGCCTCGAAGTCGGCCTGCGACTTCTCGACGAAACGATGCATTTCACTGGGATCGATAAAGGGGTTCGGCCCGCCCTGCGCCACGCGCCGCCGCTTCTCCGCCAGATCGGCGAACTGCGGGTGGTTGGGCAGGAAGACGTCGGCCGGCAGGGCCTTCAGCCTGGCGAAGCTGGCGCGGTAGTCGGCGACGATCTTCGGATAGGCCGCGTTGCCGACCAGCCGGTTCCCGGCCACCGTCGTCGAACAATAGAATACCGCCGTCAGCGTCCGCGCGCCTTCGCGCACCGGCAGGCTCCAGGTGGTGCAGCCGGCGGTGTGGCCGGGAGTGAGGATCGGGGTGATGGCGTTCTCGCCGAGTTTGATCGCCCGCCCGTCGCGGATCCTGCGGTCGACCTTCACCGCCGGATAGGGGGTCGGCCCGTTCTCGTTGTCGCCGAAGTGGACGCCGTGCTCCAGGCTCCACTCGTCGCCCTTCGACGCATAGAGCTTCGCCTTGGTGTCCGCCTTCAGCTGCGCCAGGCCCCCCGCGTGGTCGATGTGGGCATGGCTGTTGATGAGGATCTTCACGTCCTCGACCTTGAAGCCGAGCTTGCGGATGTTCGCCTCGATCAGCGCCGCCCCGCCATCGGGCATGCCGCCGTCCAACAGGATGTGGCCCTTGGAGCCGGCGATCAGGAAGGCCGAGAGCCCCTCCGACCCCACGTAGTAGACGCTGCCGACGATGCGGTAGGGCGCGACCGGCTTGGTCCACTCGGCCGGCCAGCCCTGGGCGGCCGCCGGCGCGGCGATCAAACTGGCGAGCGCCGCCGCCAAAATCCTTCCCCGCCGGCGGGGGAGGGGGACCGCGAAGCGGTGGAGGGGGCGAGGTTCTGCACCGAGATTCAGCAAGGACGCGCAGGCGATAACCCGCAGAGGCCCGCGCCAAGCCGCGCCCCCTCCACCGCTTCGCGGTCCCCCTCCCCCGTTGCACGGGGGAGGATTTGAAGCTTCGCCCGTCTTCCTCATGCCGCGGCCTCCTTCGGCGCGGGCGGCTCGCGCACGCCGAGCACCCGGCAGATCGCATAGACCAGATCGGCCCGGTTGAAGGTGTAGAAGTGAAAGTCGGAGAACCCTTCCTCCCGCAGCCGCGCGCACATCTCGATGGCCACCGAGGCGGCGACCAGCTGGCGCGTGGCCGGATCGTCGTCCAGCCCCTCGAAGTGGTTGGCCAGCCACGCCGGCACCGGGATGCCGCAGGGCCCGGCCATCTTCTTCAGACCGGCGAAGTTGTAGACCGGCATGATCCCCGGCGAGACCGGGATGGTCACGCCGGCCGCACGCACCTTGTCCATGAAGCGCAGGAAGGCATCGATATCGAAGAAGAACTGGGTGATCGCCCGCGTCGCCCCGGCGTCGACCTTGGCCTTCAGCACGTCGATGTCGAAGCTGGTCGACGGGCTCTCCGGATGCTGCTGCGGATAGAGCCCCACGGAGATCTCGAACGGCGCGATGGCGCGAATGCCGGCGGTCAGCTCCGTGGCGTTGGCGTAGCCGTCCGGCCGCGGCGTATAGGCGCCGCCCAGATGCCCCGGGGGATCGCCGCGCAGGGCCACGATATGGCGCACGCCGGCGTCCCAGTAGCCTCGGATCACCTCGTCCACCTCGGCCCGGCTGGCCTCGACGCAGGTCAGGTGCGCGGCCGGCTTCAGGCCGGTCTCGCCGACGATGCGCGAGACCGTGCGGTGCGTGCGGTCGCGGGTCGAGCCCCCGGCCCCGTAGGTCACCGAGACGAACTGCGGCGCCAGCGGCTCCAGCCGGCGGATCGCCTCCCAAAGCACAGCCTCCGACTTGGAGGTCTTCGGCGGCGCGAACTCGAAGGAGACCGACAGCGGCCGGCCCGAGCCGACGCCGGCGCGGGCCACCGGGCCGAGGGCGGAGATCGCGGGGCTCATGCGGCGCGCCTTTGCGGCTGGCGGGCGCGCTCGGCGCTCCAGATCTTGACGGTCAGGCGCTGGCCCTCGGCCGGCGGCAGGGCGGCCGCCTTCACATCGCTGAGGCCGGCGGCCTCCAGCCAGCGCTCGATCTCCGCGTCGGTGAAGCCGAGCCGGCGATGCTGGTGCTGCTCGCGCAGGAACTCCACGTCGTGCGGCGCGAAGTCGGCGATGATCAGCCGCCCGCCCTCCGCCACCAGCCGCGCGGCCTCGCGCACGGCGGCGGCCGGATCTCCCAGGTAGTGCAGCACCTGATGCACCACCACCAGGTCGGCGCACTCGCCGGGCAGGCGGGTGCCGAAGATGTCGCCGTGGCGCAACTCGCAGCGCTCCAGCCCGGCCCGCGCGACATTGGCGCGGGCGACGTTCAGCATGTGCTGCGACAGGTCCAGGCCAAGGCTCGTCTCGGCCTCCGGCCCCAAGAGGGTCAGCATCCGGCCGGCGCCCGTGCCGAGGTCCACCAGCCGCCGGAACGGCCCCTGCCCGGCGGCCTTGCGGATCGCCGCCTCCACCGCCGCGTCGGAGACATAGAGCGAGCGGATGCGGTCCCAGTGCGCCGCGTTGCGTTCGAAATAGAGCGTGGCCTGCTCGGCCCGCTCGCCCGTCACCGCCTCCAGCCGCCCGGCGTCCTGCGTCAGCACGGCGTCGTCGGCGACCACCGCGGCCAGCACCTCGTCCAGCAACTCCCGCCTTTGGCCCTCGACCGCCAGGCGGTAGAACACCCAGGCCCCGTCCGGGAAGCGCTCGACCAGCCCGGCCTCGGCGAGCAGGCGAAGGTGGCGCGAGACGCGCGGCTGGCTCTGTCCCAGGATGCGGCCGAGCTCCATCACCGCCAACTCCTCGTGGGCGAGCAGCGCCAGGATGCGCAGCCGCGTCGGCTCGCCGGCCGCGCGCAGCACCTCCACCGCCTGATCCAGCGAGAGTGTCATGAGAGATATAACGAGATCTTTATATGATTATGTCAAGTGAGCCGACATAGCCTGGCAATGGTCAAGCTGGCGTCAACCTTGCCTCGCGGGCCCAGGGTTTCGCCTATCTGTGCCATAACGGCGTCGGTCAGCCGACGTTCAGGCGCGAACGGCGAAGCTCGCGGAACCCGTCGCATACCTCAAGCGTATGTGATGGGACAGACGGGGAACGGCGTCGCTGGCCATGGGGGTCGGACGGCCCGACCCCAAAGGGGATAGACCCATGACGCCCGCCCTCGCCGTGGTCACCGACATCGAGCGGCCCACCAAGAAGGAAACCCTCTCCGAGCGCATCCGCCGCCTGCAGGCGGAAGCCAAGGACCTGGCCCGCGAACACGTCCAGGCGCTGGAAACAGCGCTCGACGAGGTCGAGAAGCTGGCCGCCGAGATCGCCAACGGCGGCGAAGCCTACCCGCCCGGCGTGCGCGACATCGCCATGCGCCTGGCCGAGGAAAGCCACCTGAAGGCCCAGAGCCTGGGCGCCCTGGCCGGCCGCGCCTGACGGCGCAGCCCGTCGGGCGCGCTCAGGCCAGAAGGTCGCGGTAGTCCTTGCTGCGCCGCAGCCAGGCCGCCGCATAGCCGCAGATCGGCACGATCTTCAGGCCCTCCAGCCGCGCCTCCTCGGCGATGGCGGTCATCAGCCGGCCGGCCGTGCCGGCGCCCCGCAGCGGCGGCGGGCTTTCCACATAGTCGATGATCAGCCGGCCATCGGCGCGCCGATAGTCGGCGAAGGCGGTATGGCCCTGCTCATCGAGCTCGAAACGGCCAAGGTCGGCGTTGTCGCGCAGTCCGGTCATGCGGCGATCCCCTTTTCGATCCTCTAGATAACCGGCTCGTCGGCCGGATCGATCCCCTGCTAAGCTCAGGGACAGTCGTTTCTGGAGAACGCCATGACCATCCTGCGCTTCACGGTCGCCACCGCCCTGGCCGCCCTCGCCCTCTCGGCCTGCGGCAAGAAGGACGAGGCCCAGCCGGGCGCCGTCCCGCCCAGGACCGAAGCCGCCCCCGCGACGGGGCCGCTCGCCGCCGCCGACTGGCCGCAGCCTTCGCCGGGCCTCTGGGAGAACAAGGTGACGGTCGACACCTCCGACCAGGGAACCACCAGCCGCATCTGCTACGACGCGGCCTTCGCCAAGCGCGTGGGCGTCATGGGCAGGCAGACCAGCGCCGAAATGAACTGCCAGAACACCCTGAATCGGCAAGCCGACGGGAGCCTGGCCTTCACCGCCACCTGCACCGGCCCGGACGGCAAGCCCTCGCTGACCAAGGGCGTGATCCGCGGCGACTTCGCCAAGGCCTACACCATCGAGATCGTCAGCTCGGAAGACCCGGACGGCGGGCCGGCGAAGATTTCGGCGACCCGGCTCGGCGACTGCCCGGCCGACTACAAGCCCGGCGACATGGAAGTGGCCGGCGTGCGGATGAATCTCGGCAGCGCGATGGCCGGCGCCAACGCCCCGCCGAGCGCACCCGCGCCCTAGAGCGCGTTAGGCGGAAGTGGAAGCCGGTTCCGCCGGCTAACGCGCTCTAAAATTTAGACTCTTGAGAGTGGTTGGTTCAGATGGCGATTCCATCT
>JADZBR010000131.1 GCA_020852035.1 Caulobacteraceae bacterium | reverse complement strand
GACCGAGTAGAAATTGAGCATGGTCGAAAAATTGCCTGCCACCGGTTAGAGGAGGCCATAAATCGCGAAGAGCAAACTGACGTGCGGGCAATGTTCCAGTTTGCTCTGGAAAAATTCCGAGAGCAATCGGATCCAATCGTCTACGTGGCTTGCTTCTCAATGGCAGGTGACGACTTGGCTCAGTGGCGCGGTTATGGCCAGGGGGATGCGCCAATTGCTATCGAAATTGAACATGGCCCTCTAATGTTCGGTTACACTTCTGAGGGCATCCTATGTCAGGTTCAATATGATACACAGAACCAGACTTGGATTTTCGACCAGATTTTGAGGTCGTACAGCCAGGCGTACGTAAAGGACATAGCCAAGCCACGGTTCATTCCCAGGCTCGAGCCAATCTCGCGAGAAGAAGAGGGTCGAATCTGCGCCGATATGTTATACAATACTATGTGGAGATATATCGTCTCCTGTAAGGATGCGGCTTTCAAGTCCGAGATGGAAGTCCGATTTGCGTACACTGCACACGACTTTAAGCGTCCTGGCAAGGATTGGTATCCTGAGCATCCCGATCCAATGTTCCGAGAGACTGGCGGCCGAGTAATTCCCTACCTAACTTCGAGAAACCTCAATTTCCGTAATCTACCTCCGATTGGAACGATTCCAAAGTTGCCTATCCGTTCGGTTCGTATAGGGCCAACGGAGGATCAGGCGCTGATATCACGAGGAGTGCGTCGTCTGTTGGATGCCCACGGTCACCAAGCAGTCCAGATCGATCTATCGGGATCGCCTGTTCGCCTTCGTTGATAGCGACAGCGGGGTTCGCACTCCTTTCACGGAATGCCTCATGCTGAATCAGATTGGTTCGAAGATATGGACGATCAGCGGTGGCGAGGCTGCGGTAGCTGGGTTTCGCTATCCTACACAAACGATCATGATCCGGCTGTCAGATGGTAGCTTTGTCGCCTGCTCGCCGGTAGCTCTCCCAGCCGACCTTAAGGCCGAAATCGACACCCTCGGCGAAGTCCGCCACCTCGTCGCGCCCAACGCCTTGCACCACCTGTTCCTCGCCGAGTGGAAGGCCGCCTACCCGCAGGCGACGCTCTACGCCGCCCCGGGCCTCAGCGCCCGCCGCCCGGACCTCGCCTTCGACGCGGAGCTTTCCGATGCGCCGCCGCCGGCGTGGGCGGGCGAGATCGACCAGGTGGTGGTGCGCGGCAATGCGATCACCGCCGAGGTGGTGTTCTTCCACCAGGAGAGCCGCACGGCGATCTTCACCGACCTGATCCAGCACTTCCCGCGCGACTGGTTCACCGGCTGGCGGGGTTTAGTGGCGCGGCTCGACCTGATGGCGGCGGACGAGCCCCAGGTGCCGCGCAAGTTCCGCACCGCCTTCACCGACCGCAAGGCCGCCCGCGCCGCCCTGACGCGCATCCTGGCGTGGCCGACGGAGAAGGTGGTGATGGCCCACGGCCCGGTGATCGAGCGGGACGGCCGGGCCTTCCTCGCCCGCACCTTCCGCTGGCTGACGGGCTGAGCACCCCTCCCCGCAAGGGGGAGGGGCTCTTGGGCTCTAAGCCGCCTTCAGCCGCCTGCCTGCGATCTGCCGGGCGATGAACACCGCCGGCACGATCAGGATCGCCGTCAGGGCGAAGGGCGCGCCGGGGTCGATCAGGCTGAACATCGGCCCGGCGTAGAGCGGCCCGCCGATGCGGGCCAGCGCGTTGGAGGCCATGCCGATGCCCAGCATCTCGCCCTGCCGGTCGGGCGGGGCGGCCTGGGAGATCAGCGCCGAGAGGTTCGGGAAGGTGATCGACTGGCCCACGCAGACGAAGGCGAACCCGGCCATCGCCATCGCCGAATTGACCGAGGCGAACTGGGTGATCATGCCGATGAACATCAAAACCAGGCCGCCGGTCAGCACGCTCACCTCGTCGGAGCGGCGCACCAGCCAGCCGGTCAGCCCGCCCTGCGCGAAGGCGCCCAGCACGCCGATGGCCATGAAGGCGAAGCCGATCTGCTGCGGCCCCCAGCCGAACTTGGCCTGCGTCCACAGGCCGTAGGTCGCCTCGATGCCGGCGAAGCCGGAGACGATGATGAAGGAGAGGATCAGCACCCGCCCGATGACCGGGTGGCGCAGGGCCTCGCCCGCCGCCTCGAAGCGGCCGGGCTGCGGCCCCTCGGGCAGCCTGCGGGGCACGTCGCGCACCAGCACGGCCACCGCCACGGCGGCGATCAGGCCCACTCCGGCGGCGGCGTAGAGCGGCAGGTGGAAGCCGACGGTCCCCAGGTCCGGCCGGGCCAGGAGGCCGCCGATCGACGGTCCGCAGACGAAGCCCATGTTGAACGCCGAGCCGAGCACGCCCATCCGCCCGGCGCGCTTCTCCGGCGGGGTGATGTCGGCGAGCGCCCCCTGGATGGTGGAGATGTTGCCGCTGACGAAGCCGGTGGCCAGGCGCACGACGAAGGCGGTGGCCAGGTTCGGCGCCAGCGCCAGGCCCGCATAGCCGAGCGCGCCGAGCGTCATGGTGACGATCAGCACCCGCCGGCGCCCGATGCGGTCGCTCATCCGGCCCCAGAAGGGCTCGGCGAAGAACTGGCCGAGCGAGAAGGCGCTGAACAGGGCCGCGATCTGCCAGGGCGGGGCGTCGAACGCCTGGGCGTAGAAGGGCAGGAGCGGGATGATGATCCCGAACCCCGCGATCATCAGGAAGACGCAGACCAGCAGCACGGCGAGCGCGCGCAGGTCGTTCTTCGGCTCTGGCGGGGCGTCGGACATGGGACGGCGGCTATAGCCGAGGTCGCCGCGCAAATCCTCCTCGGCTTTGCGCCGGGGGGATTTCCTGCGAGCGACTTGCAGGAGATGGCTTGTCGCGGGGCCGTTCGAGCGGTCAAGCTGGGCTCGGGCGAAACCGGCTTTGGGAGGGGCGGCCGTGACGATCCTGGACATGCTGCTGATCGCGGCCCTGGCGGTGTTCGTGCTCGCCTGGTGGGTGCGCGGAACGCCGGCGCGGGCGAAGGTGCTGGCGGGCGCGGCCCTGGTGGCGCTGGCGGCGGGCGTCGCGGGCGTGGCGGACGACCGCTGGCAGGCGGCGCTGGGGGCCGCGGTCGCGGCGGTGCTGCTGCTGGTGCTGGGGATCAACCGGCTGCGCGGAGCGGGCCGGCGCACGGGCGTTCCGTGGCTCTCTGGGTCGCTGCTTGCGCTCCTGGCGGCGGCGGCCATCGCCCTGATCGCGATGTTCCCGGTATGGAGCCTGCCCAAGCCCGGCGGGCCGCAGCCGGTCGGCGTGCGCGACTTCGAGGTGGCGGACGCCAGCCGCCCGGGCCTGCTGGCCGCCCCGCCGGGGACGCCGCGCCGGCTGCTGGTGCGGGTCTGGTATCCGGCCGGCGAGGTGAAGGGCCTGAAGCGGCGGCCCTATTTCACCCAGGCCGAGGCCGATTCCACCGCCCGCACGCTCGGCAAGGCGATGCGCTTCCCGGCCTATTTCACCTATCTGAAGCACGTGCGGACCAACAGCTATGTGGACGCGCCGGTGGCGGGCGACCTGCGCCAGGCGCCGGTGGTGATCTACAGCCACGGCTACACCTCCTTCGCCAGCCAGAACACGGCGCTGATGGAGGAGCTGGCCAGCCACGGCTATGTGGTCTTCTCGCTGCAGCACACCTACGACGCCTCCGCGACGGTGTTCCCCAACGGCGACGTCACCGAAGACGACCCGGGGCTGCTGAAGATGATGCGCGAGCAGCAGGACCCGACGCCGGCGATGAAGGCGATCCTGGCCGGGCGCACGCCGGACGAGCGGCTCGAGGGCCAGCTCGCCACCCGCGAGGAGGGGCTGGCCAAGGGCGAGCGGATCGCGCGCAGCGGCGTGATCTGGCTGGCCGACCGCAAGTTCCTGCACGACCAGCTGCAGGCCGGCGCCGTGCCGGCGGAGATCCGGCCGATCCTGGCGGCCAGCCGGCTGGACCGGGTGGGCGAGATGGGCATGTCGTTCGGCGG
>JADZBR010000130.1 GCA_020852035.1 Caulobacteraceae bacterium | reverse complement strand
GACGACATCGCCTACAACAATCACGAAGTGTACGACGGGCTGCAGGCCGGGCTGTTCGGTCTTGAAGAGCTGGAGTCGGTGCCCCTGGTCGGCCCGATCCTGCAAGGGGTGCAGGCCGACTGGCCGGACCTGGACCGGCGAATGATCGGGATCGAGACCGTGCGCCGAATGATCGGGGTGATGATCGGCGACATTCTGGCCGAGACGACCCGACGGCTGGTCGAGGCGGGTATCGACACCCCCGAGGAAGTGCGGATCGCCGGTCGTGCCATGGTGCAGTTCTCCAGCCCGATGATGCAGGACCTGGCGCGGCTGAGGGCCTTTCTGTTTGAACGGATGTACCGCCATGAGCGGATCAACCTGATGCGCGACCGGGCCGCGCGGACGGTCGATGATCTGTTCGGACAGTATCTGGTGGACCCCGGCCTGATGCCGGCGGAATGGCAGACACGGGCGGAGGCCGGGGGCGAGGACCGTCGGGCGCGGGCGGTTTGCGACTACATCGCCGGCATGACCGACATGTTCGCCTTCGAGGAGCACCGCCGCCTGTTCGGGCTTGTGGATGAAGCCCAGTTGTGATTCGGATGCGCGCGGGGTTGGGCTAGACTCCTTGGGTTCGCCTGCGATTCGTCGGCGACCCGGAATGATGAGGCGACCCTGATGTCCTACGAACGGCCAGACCCCGAGCGCGGCCCCTATACCCCTCGCAACGACGACGATCTGCCGTTCGACCGGTCCGGCTTCGACGCGCGCGGGCACGGCGGCGGTCGGCCTCCGGTGCCGCTGACCCTGATCATTTCGGCGGTGGTGCTGCTGGTGCTGATCATCGCGGTCGTACTGTTCTACCGCGCGGGCGTGCGCTCGCCCGGTGAGACGCCGCCGGTGATCGAGGGGGCCGGGGACGTGGCAGGGGCTGCGCCCGACGCCGCCCAGCCGCAGGGCGATGAGGCCCAGATCGAGGTCTTCGATCCGCTGGATGAACAGGTGGACCTGGCCCCGCCGCCGGAAGCCCCCGGTCAGCGGCCGCCGCCCCTGACCGCCGATCAGCCGGTGACGCCAGGCCAGCCGCCCGTCCAGCCCACCCAGCCGCGGGCCGAAACGCCGACCCCGCCGCGTCAGCAGCCGACGACACCGCCGCCGCCGCGCCCGCAGGTGCAGCCGCCGGCCCCGTCAGGCGGAAGCGCCTCGGTCCAGATCGGAGCCTTCTCGACCGAAGCCGCGGCGGAACGGGCCTATGCCGAGGTGGCCGCCGCCTTCCCACAGTTCGCCTCGGGCCGCACGCGCGGTATCCAGCAGGTAACGACCTCGGACGGCCGCACGGTCTATCGCACCACCGTCAACGGCTTCTCGGCCCAGGACGCGCGGGCCTTCTGCGGCGCGCTGAGAGCCTCCGGGCGCGACTGCCTCGTCCAGTGATGAGCGTTTCGGCGGCGATCTATGGCTGTTCCGGCCACCGGCTGACCGCCGAGGAGCGCGACTTCTTCGCCGAGGTCGCGCCCTGGGGCTTTATCTTGTTCAAGCGAAACGTCAGTGATCCGCAACAACTGGCGGAATTGACACGTGATCTTAGGGACGCTGTGGGCCGCAAGGCTCCGATCCTGGTCGATCAGGAGGGGGGACGGGTCCAGCGCATGGGCCCGCCGCACTGGCGCAAATATCCCCCGGCGGCGGCGTTTCTGGAGGCTTGTGGTGGCGACATCGCGGCGGCGGCGCGGCTGATCGGGCTCAGCCACCGGCTGATGGCGGCGGACCTGAGGGCGGTCGGGATCAACGTCGACTGCGCGCCGGTGCTGGATACGCCGGTCGAGGGGGCGCATGACATCATCGGCGACCGGGCCTTCGCGCGCGAGCCGGGCGCGGTGACGCGGCTGGGGCGGGCGGCGGCGGAAGGTCTGCTGGCCGGTGGCGTCCTGCCGGTGATCAAGCATATCCCCGGCCACGGGCGGGCGATGAGCGACAGCCATCACGAGTTGCCCGAGGTGAAGCTGGATCTGGTCAATCTGGACGCCTGGGATTTTGCGCCGTTCAAGGCGCTGAACGACCTGCCGGCGGCAATGACGGCTCATGTCGTGTTCAAGGCGGCAGACGCCGAGCGGCCGGCGACGACCTCGCACGACACCATCGAGATCATCCGCGAGCGACTGGGGTTCGACGGTCTGTTGATGACCGACGACCTGTCGATGAAGGCGCTGAAGGGGCCGCTGGGCGAGCGGGCGCGCCGGGCCCTGACGGCGGGCTGTGATGTGGTCCTGCATTGCAACGGCGACCTGACCGAGATGCGGGAAGTGGCCGAGGCGACGGGGCTCCTGGATGGGCGGGCGGCCGCGCGGGCCGAGGCGGCGCTGGCGCGGATCGCCGGCGAGCCGGAGCCGTTCGATGCCGAGGCGGCGGCTGCCGAGCTGCAAGCCGCCCTGAAGGGCCGTTTCGAGGCCAAGGCCGGACCGGCGGTCGGGGAGGCTCCGTGACCGACGCCTTCCAGCCCAATCTGGATTTCTCGGCCGCCGACCAGGTGGAGGAGGGCGAGGCCTTCGTCGTCGACCTGGAGGGCTTCGAGGGGCCGCTGCACGTGCTGCTGGCGCTGGCGCGCACGCAGAAGGTCGACCTGCTGAAGCTGTCGATCACCAAGCTGGCGGAGCAGTATCTGGCGTTTGTGCATGAGGCGCGGCGGCG
>JADZBR010000129.1 GCA_020852035.1 Caulobacteraceae bacterium | reverse complement strand
TCCTCGAAAGTCAGGCTCACCTGCACCCCCAAATCCGCTCATCCCCGCGAAAGCGGGGACCCAGGTGTTTTATCCAAGGGCGGATGCGTTTCCAGCAGAACAAAAAGCCTGGGTCCCCGCTTTCGCGGGGATGAGCGGAAGGGGTAGGGCCCTCACCATGCCAGCTCGGCCGTGGCGTAGCGCGCATGGGCGCCCTCGGCGGCCAGCAGCCGCTCCACCGCCTCGGGGATGGCCCGCCCGTCCGCCCCGACGGCCTCGGCGCCGTGGATGCCGGCGGCGATGAACAGGGCGTCGAGGCCCTGGGCGTTCGCCCCGCGCACGTCGGTGACCACGCCGTCGCCGACGCACAGCACGCGCTTGCGGTCGAGCGGCCGGCCCAGCACGCGCTCGCCCTCGGCCAGGGCCAGCTCGTAGATCGGCGGATGCGGCTTGCCGGCCATGTGCGCCTCGCCACCCAGCTGGCGGTAGAGCTCGGCCAGGGCCCCGCCGCAGTAGATCAGCCGCTCGCCCCGCTGCACGACGATGTCCGGGTTGACGCAGATCATCGGCAGGCCGCGCGCCGCCGCCAGGGTGAAGCTGGCGCGGTAGTCCTCCGGCGTCTCGACCTCGTCGTCGTTGGGCCCGGTGACCGAGATGAAGGCTGCTTCGCCCGGCCCGGCGTAGGCCAGGCCGAGACCGTCGTAGAGCGGCGAATCCCCCTCCCAGCCGATAGTCCACACCGGCCCCGGCGCGCGGGCGGCCAGCAGCGGGCGGGTGGCGTCGCCGGAGGTGACGAAGGCGCTCCACGCCTCCCTCGGCACGCCCAGCGCGTCGAGCTGGCGGACCACCTCGGCGGCGGGCCGCGCGGCGTTGGAGATCAGCACCACCGGCCCCACCTCCGCGCGCCAGCGGGCCAGCGCCTCGCAGGCGACGGGGAAGGCTTCGCGGCCGTTGTGGATCACCCCCCAGACATCGCTCAGCAGCACGTCGTAATCGCGGGAAAGGTCGGCGAGGCGGTCGAGGAGCACAGGCGCGGTCATGCGCGGCCTATGCCCGAGCCGGCCGGCGAAGGCGAGACTCGCGAGACAGATACTCGCGGGACATCGCGGGACATTTGCGAGACTCCCTCCCCCTCGTGGGGAGGGTGGATCGGCGCGCAGCGCCGAGACGGGTGGGGCGCGACGGCCTATCGGCGGCTCTGCGGCGAGTCAGCAAGACCCCCACCCGAGCCGCTTCGCGGCCCACCCTCCCCACAAGGGGGAGGGAGACCTCAGCGTCCGGCTCTGCGCCGCAGCGAGCTCTGCACGAAGTCCACCGGCGGAGCGGTCTCGGCCAGCACCGCGTCGCGGATGGCGCGGGGCTCGCCGAAAAGGTGCCCTTGGCCGAGGCCGATATCGAGGTCGAGCAGGTCGACCACCTGCCGCTCGGTCTCGACCTTCTCGATGATGGTCTCGACGCCGTAGCGGCGGGCGAGCGCGGCGAAGTCCTCCGCGGCCAGGTCCGGCTGGCTCTTCAGCACCAGCCGCTCGCCGTCCTCGGTCAGTTCGTCGAGCATGAACTGAGCGCCCACCTTGAGGAACTTCACGTCCGAGCGGGCGAGGTCCTGCAGGTCGAGGTCGAGGTCGGCGACCTTGTCGATGGAGAAGCGGAAGCCGAGATCGGCCAGCTTGGCCATGTTGCGCGCCTCGGTGGAGCCGCGGCCCTCGAAGGCGCCCTGGCCGACCTCGAAGATCAGCGCGCCGGAGAGGTCGCGATTGGCGGCCAGCATCTCATGGAACTGAGGGAAGAAGTCCTCGTCCGCCAGGCTGCCGGTGGAGACGTTGCAGAAGATGCCGATCTTGCGGTCCTGCTTGGCCAGCCGCCGCACGATCTGCACGCAGCGGAAGAGCAGCAGGTTGTCGATGGCGGTCATCAGCCCCTCGGGCTCGGCCACCGCCAGGTATTCGGCCGGCATCATCACCCGGCCGGTGTCGTCGCGCAGGCGCGTGAAACTCTCGTAGAACATGGTCCTGCGCTGCGGCAGGCTGACCACCGGCTGCAGGTAGAGGTCGACGCGGTTGTCGGCCAGGGCCGTGCGGATGGTCTCCAGCACCGCCGAGGTCTGGTCGCGCAGGTGGGGGCGGCGGGGCGCGGCGTCCCAGCGCTCGTCGCGCGGCCGCTCGTCGAGGCGGACCGAGAGCCGCTGCACCAAGTCCTCCAGCATGTGGACCTCGTGCGAAAGCTCCTCGGAGCGGCGGATCGCCCCGTCGGCGACGCTCTCGACGGTGGCGTTCACCCGCCCGTCGATGGTTTCCAGCTGGTCGATGAGGATCGCCTGGGCCTCGCGAATCTTGCCGATCTCGCGGGCGACGTTGGCGTTCTCGATGGCCTGGGCGATCAGGCTGTGGAAGGCGAAGCAGACGCCCAGGCTCGCCACCGCCACCGCCACGCCCGCGTCCCAGCGCCCGCCGGCGCGCCAAAGCAGCAGCGCCGCGATCAGGGCCAGGGAAAGATAGGCGCCGCAGAGCAACGCCAGGGTCAGCCGTCGCATCCTCGTCCGTCGCACCCCGCGAATCGAAGGTCAGTATCGGGCCTTCTCCGGTCGAAAGCGACCGGAATGCGCCCTTGCGGCGATTGGCGTCAGGCGTGACAGGCGCGAACGCACCTGATAATCGTTCGCAGGAGATTTCCTGGTGCCCCCATGTCCGAACTGACCGCCGACCTTCCCGCCACGCTCGAGGCGGAATCTCAGGCGATGGCGATGTTTCTGAGCCAGGCGCGGCCGGGGCGCAGGGGCGTGATCATGGCCGTGGCCCGACATGTCG
>JADZBR010000128.1 GCA_020852035.1 Caulobacteraceae bacterium | reverse complement strand
CGCATCAGCGCCAGCGCCCAGGGGTCCGGCGTCAGCCGCGCGACGAGGGCGATGGCCTTGTTGGCCAGGCCCGGCACGGCGACGGCGCGGTTCGCCTCCACCGCCCGCAGGCCGGCGCGAGCGACGGTCTCGGCGTCCTGCCAGGCCCACTTCGGGACGTTGCGGTTCACCCGCTCGCGCGCGCCGTTGGCGTCGTGGAACTCCGACCAGGTGAAGCCGGGGCAAAGCGCGCTCACATGCACGCCCGTGCCGGCGGTCTCGATATTGAGGCTCTCGGAGAAGCCGACCAGGAAGCTCTTGGTCGCCCCGTAGAGCGTCGAGCCCGGCCCGCCAGGCACTAGGCCCGCCAGCGAGGCGACGTTGATGATCCGCCCGTAGCGGCGCGCGATCATCCCCGGCAGCAGGCGGTGGTTCAGTTCGCAGACCGAGGTCAGCAGCACCCGCAGGAACGCCTGCTGGTCGGCCCAGCGGGTCTCGGCGTAGACGCCCGGCAGGCCGTAACCGGCGTTGTTGACCAGGACGTCCACCGGACGCCCCCTCAGGGCCTCGACGATCGCCGCCGGCGCGGCGGGGTCGGCAAGGTCGGCCGCGATCACCTGGGCGTCGACGCCGAAGCGGCCTCGCAATTCCTCGGCCAGCCGCACCAGCCGGTTCTCGCGCCGGGCGGTCAGCACCAGGTCGCACCCCTCGGCGGCATAGAGCCGCGCGAACGCCTCGCCGATCCCGGCCGAGGCGCCGGTGATCAGCGCCACCCGCGCGGAGGGCCGGGCGGAACCTCGGGTCATGGCGCGCGCTCAAGCATCGCCGGACCTATGGCACGACATGGAACCCGCCCGCCAGCCGCGCCGAAGCGCCGCGATTGAACCTTCGCCGCAATGGGTGTATCGCGCCCGCCGCACTACGGCGGGGGGCCGTCCTACCGGGGGATTCGGGTCCCCGGCCGCCCCGCGGAGACTTTGATGGCTGACGCGGCCAACGGCGGCGCGCCGGATTCCGACGCGCACGGCCAATCGCACGGCGAGGGGTTCTGGGCCCTCGCGCTGGGCTCCGTCGGCGTGGTCTTCGGCGACATCGGCACCAGCCCGCTCTACGCCATGCGCGAAGCCCTGGCCCATTCGCGCAGCGGCGGCACCGCCGAGCTCGCCGTCCTGGGCGTGGTCTCGCTGATCACCTGGGCGCTGATCATCGTGGTGACGCTGAAATACGTCGTCTTCATCATGCGCGCCGACAACAAGGGCGAGGGCGGCACCCTGGCGCTCATGGCCCTCGGCCAGCGGTTCCTGCCGCGGCGTTCCGGCTGGCTGATCTTCCTCGGCATGATCGGCGCGGCGCTCTTCTACGCCGACGGGGTGCTGACTCCCGCCGTCTCGGTGCTCAGCGCCGTGGAGGGGTTGAAGGAGGCGCCGGGCCTCGGCCGCGGGGTCGGCCCCTTCGTGCTGCCGATCTCGGCGGTGATCCTGGTGGCGCTGTTTCTGGTGCAGTCGCGCGGCACGGCCAGCATGGCGCGCTACTTCGGCCCGGTCACCGCGCTCTGGTTCCTGGTGCTCGCCGGCCTGGGCGCCATCCACGTGAGCGACGACCCCTCGATCCTGCGGGCCCTCTCGCCGCACTACGGGGCGCTTTTCCTGATCGACAACGGCCTCTTGGGCTTCATCATCCTCGGCAGCGTCTTCCTGGCGGTCACCGGGGCCGAGGCGCTCTACGCCGACATGGGCCACTTCGGCAAAGGCCCGATCCGCGCCGCCTGGGCGGTGCTCATCCTGCCAAGCCTGCTGATCAACTACTACGGCCAGGGCGCCTTGGTGCTGAGCCACCCGGGGGCGCGGTTCAACCCGTTCTTCGACATGATCCCCGAGGTCGCCTACTGGCCGGTGCTGATCCTGGCGACCCTGGCCACCATCATCGCCAGCCAGGCGGTGATCACCGGGGCTTTCTCGATCACCCAGCAGGCGGTGCAGCTGGGCCTGCTGCCGCGCATCGACATCCGCCGCACCTCCGAGACCCAGGCCGGGCAGATCTTCGTGCCGCAGATTAACGTCTTCCTGATGGTCGGGGTGCTGGTGCTGCTGGCGATCTTCCAGACCTCGTCGAACCTGGCGGCCGCCTACGGGGTGGCGGTGACCGGGGCCCTGCTGGTCGACACCCTGCTGTTCTTCGTGATCCTGCGCTTCATGTGGAAGCGCCCGCTCTGGCAGGCGCTGGGGCTGGTCGGGCTCTTCGGCCTGGTGGACGCAGCCTTCTTCACCTCGAACCTGCTGAAGATTCCGCACGGCGCCTGGGTGCCGCTGGCGATCGGCGGCGGCATCGTGGTGATCATGTGGACCTGGCGGCGCGGCGCCCAGATCCTCACCGACAAGACCCGCCGCGACTCGGTGCCCTTGCCCGAGCTCACCGAGATCCTCGCCGCCCGCGAGCCGCACCGGGCGCCCGGCACGGCGATCTTCCTCACCTCCGACGTCGGCGTCGCCCCCGTCGCCCTGATGCACAACCTCAAGCACAACAAGGTGCTGCACGAGAAGAACGTCATCCTGACGGTGGAATACGCCGAGACCCCGCGGGTGCCGGAAAGCGAGCGGGTGACGATCGAGGACGTCAACAACGACTTCAAGACGCTGCACGTCCACTACGGCTTCATGGAGAGCCCGAACATTCCCAAGGCGCTGAGCCTGTGCCGCAAGCAGGGCCTGAAGTTCGACATCATGGCCACCAGCTTCTTCCTCGGCCGCCGCTCGATCGTGCCCTCGGCGCAGTCGGGCATGCCGCTCTGGCAGGACAAGCTGTTCATCTTCCTGATGAAGAACGCCGCCAACCCCACCGACTTCTTCAAGATCCCGCCCGGCCGGGTGGTGGAGATGGGCGCCCAGGTGACGGTGTAGCTTCCTTCTCCCGCTGCGGGAGAAGGAATGCGCCAATTCCGCCGCAAAGCTTGGCCGTCATGGGCGCATGGACCGCCGCGGCCTGATCTTCGGCCTTTCCGCCCTGGCGACGCCCGTCGTGGCACAGTCACCGCCGTGGCAGACCCGACTGGTCGCAGCAGCGGAGAGTCAGGTCGGCAAGACCCTGTCCTACGATCCAGCCTATACGCGCCTGGCCTATCCGAACGGCGACGTGCCGCTCTCTCGCGGGGTCTGCACCGACGTGGTGATCCGCGCCTACCGCACGGCCTTCAGCCTCGACCTACAGACGCTGGTGCACGAGGACATGACCGCGAACTTCGCGCGCTACCCGAAGCTCTGGGGCCTGAAGCGCCCCGACCGCAACATCGACCACCGCCGCGTGCCGAACCTGGAGACCTTCCTGAAGCGGCGCGGCGCGAGCCAGGCTCTGCCGCCCGCACCGGCCACCCTGCAGGCCGGCGACCTCGTCACCCAGCGGCTGCCGGGGAATCTGCCGCACATCCTGGTCGTGCATCATCGCCGGCAGTCCGGCCGGCCGCTGGCGGTGCACAACATCGGCCAGGGCGCGCGGGTCGAGGACGCCCTCTTCGACCATCCCATCGTCGGCTGGTTCCGGTTCGCGCCGCCCGCCAGGGGTTGACGCGCGGGCCTATCCCCGTAAACGCGCCGCACCCAGCTTAGAGGACGCCCGCCGATGGCCGACCGCTCCGTGAAGAAAGTCGTGCTCGCCTATTCCGGCGGCCTGGATTCATCGACCATCGTGAAGTGGCTGCAGAAGGAATACGGCGCCGAGGTCGTCACCTTCACCGCCGACCTCGGCCAGGGCGAGGAGCTTGGGCCTGCGCGCGACAAGGCCCTGACCCTCGGCGTCAAGCCGGAAAACATCTTCACGCCGGACCTGCGCGAGGAGTTCGTCCGCGACTACGTCTTCCCGATGTTCCGGGCGAACACGGTCTACGAGGGCCAGTACCTGCTCGGCACCTCCATCGCCCGGCCGCTGATCGCCAAGCGCCAGATCGAGATCGCCCGCCAGGTCGGCGCAGACGCCGTCTGCCACGGCGCCACCGGCAAGGGGAACGACCAGGTCCGCTTCGAGGTCGCCTACTACGCCCTGGAGCCCGACATCACCGTCGTCGCCCCCTGGCGCGAGTGGGAGTTCAAGAGTCGTGAGGCCCTTCTGGAATTCGCCCGCGAGCACCAGATCCCGATCTCCAAGGACAAGCTCGGCGAGGCGCCGTTCAGCGTGGACGCCAACCTCCTGCACTCCTCCTCCGAGGGGAAGGTGCTGGAGGATCCGGCCGTCGAGGCGCCGGAGTTCGTCCACATGCGGACCATCTCCCCCGAGGACGCGCCGGACAAGCCGACCGTGTTCACGATGGACTTCGAGGCCGGCGATCCCGTCGCCATCGACGGCGAGATGCTGTCGCCCGCCGCCCTGCTCACGAAACTCAACCAGCTGGGCCACGACAACGGCGTCGGCCGCCTGGACCTGGTCGAGAACCGCTATGTCGGCATGAAGTCGCGCGGCGTCTACGAGACCCCCGGCGGCACGATCCTCCTGGCCGCCCACCGGGGCATGGAGAGCATCACCCTCGACCGAGGGGCTATGCACCTGAAGGACGAGCTGATGCCCAAGTACGCCGGGCTCATCTACAACGGGTTCTGGTTCTCGCCGGAGCGCGAGATGCTGCAGGCGGCCATCGACTATTCGCAGAAGAAGGTCACCGGCCAGGTGCGCGTGAAGCTCTACAAGGGCAATGTCACCGTCATCGGCCGGGAAAGCCCCTATTCGCTCTACGACCAGGAGCTGGTCACCTTCGAGGAGGGCAAGGTCGCCTACGACCACCGCGACGCGGCCGGCTTCATCAAGCTGAACGCCCTTCGCCTGCGGGTCGGCGCGCGGCGGGACCGCAAGGCTTGAGCGTTACCAAGGTTTAAGTCGCCGGACCGGCGTTCCGCGCGCATCGTCCCTCCCGGAGCCCCCAGGGAGGGAGACGAACGCCATGACCCATCTCGCCGCCGCGCTCGCGGCCGCCATGCTGGCCGCGCCCGCCGCGCCGCCGGCCCCGCCTGCGCCGCCCGCCCCACCGGCGGCGATCGCCGCTCCCGCACCCCCGGCGCCTCCCGCGCGACCGGCCCCGCCGCCGCGAGTCGCACCGCTGTCGCCGGGCGGCGCCGACAGCTCCACCGCGCGCATCGAACTGGCCCAGGACCGGCTGCAGGCCGCGGTCGAGGAGCTGCGCCAGGCGATCGAGGATCACACCGACGCCCTGCGCCGCCACGGCGCGGACGCCGGCGACATCGCCCGCGCCCATGTCGATCAGATCCGCGAGCAGGCGCGGGTCATCAAGATCATCGCCCGCGAGGACGCCGCCCGCATCCGCGACGAGGCGCTGGCCCAGGCCGAGGTCGCCCGCGCTCAGGGCGAGGCGGCGCGCCGGATGGCCGAGGAGATGAAGCCCGAGATCGAAGCCATCAGGCGACGCGCCCTGGAGCTGCGCGAAGCCTGCAAGGCCGACACCGACGTCTGCCGCACGGTGATCGTGATCGACTGACCCCGCTCAGCTCGTCAGCCGGTTGTAGGGGTAACGCCCGCTGATCTCGTGAGCGAAGAAGCGCCCCTTGGAGTCGGCGTCCAGAAACGAGCGATGCACTTCTCCCGGCACGCCGGCGTAGACGTAGGCGTCGCCGTCCTGGAAGGTCACGAACAGCTTCTCGTGCGAGGGATCATAGGCGATGTCGCGGATCGCGGTGGAGTCGACCTGCATCTGGGGCTCCCGGGTCTGCCACCACTAAACGCCCCAGGCGGCGGGACGGGTTCCCGCGCGGGCGCGAACAGTGCAAGCTTGGCCGTCGCGCGCCGCTGCGAGCGCGCCTCGGGGGGACTTGAAAGATGCAACCACATGGCTGGGTGGCGCTCGTCACCATCGCCGCCCTGCTCGTCTATTTCTGGATGGGCCTGAACGTCGGCCGCTCGCGCGGCAAGACCGGCATCGCCGCGCCGGCGATGACCGGCGATCCCTACCTGGAACGCACCGTGCGGGTGCAGGCCAACACCCTGGAGTGGCTGCCGATCTTCCTGGCCGGCCTGTGGCTCTTCGCCCTCTACTGGAACGACCTGATCGCGGCGGGCCTGGGCGTGGTCTGGATCGTCGGCCGCATCCTCTACGCCCTCGGCTACATGAAGGAGGCCGGCAAGCGCGAGCTCGGCTTCATGGTCCAGGCGCTGGCCGCCGCCGCGCTGTTGTTCGGCGCCCTGGGACGCATCGTCTGGATGATGGTGACCACGACCGGAGCCTGATCCTCACCTTGGCGGCGGCGCTGATCGCGCGGCGGCGGCGCGCGTGAGCCTGGGTCGCGGCGCGGCGCGGCGGGCCGTCCGGGATGACGCGGAGGATGGACGCCAACCCACTGGACGGCCGCCCGCCCCCGCGCCTAGAGGGTTTGTCCATGCCAGACCGCCCCAACGCCCCGCCGCTCGAGCTCGAGTGCTTCCCTACCGCCAAGCGGCCGCCGGAGATCGTGCCCGGCCGCCCGCAGCGCGCCTGGATGGACAGGTTCGCCGACCGCCACCCCTACCGCTGCCTGCCGCTGTCGATGGCCAACACCACCGGCTGGGAGCTGCTCTGCCCGATGGGCTTCACGGCCGAATGGAACGGCGGCAATCACCAGGACGACATCGTCCTGCGCCCCGACACCCCGCACCCGGACTTCCACGAGTTCGCCAAGTCGCACTTCAGCCACGGCGTCCTCACCTTCCACGCCGGCTATCTCTTCCGCACGCCGCCGGGCTGGTCGATGCTGGTCATGGGCGCGCCCAACCACGTCAAGGACGGCATCCAGCCGCTGGCGGGCCTGGTGGAGACCGACTGGCTGCCCTTCCCCTTCACCATGAACTGGCATTTCACCCGCCCGGGCAAGGTGCGCTTCGCCAAGGGCGAGCCGTTCTGCTTCATCCTCCTGATGCAGGACCGGCCGCTGGCCGAGTTCCAGCCGGTGATCCGCCAGATGAGCCGCGACGCGGACCTGCGCCACCAGTACGACACCTGGGAGAAGCATCGCACCGAGTTCAACCAGAAGATCTTCCGCGGCGATCCGGACGCCGTGCGCGAGGCCTGGCAGCGCTATTATTTCCGCGGCGAGTTCCCCGAACAGATCGCCGAGGCGCCCGCCACCCACATCAACAAGCGCCGCCTGAAGGCGCCCCGTCTGGGAACCTGAAGACCCGCTTGCAAACCGTCCGGCCGTCTGCCATATGCCTGCGCCTCGCGGACGGCCTCACATGGCTGTCGCATCGGAGCGCGGGCGTAGCTCAGGGGTAGAGCACAACCTTGCCAAGGTTGGGGTCGGGCGTTCGAATCGCCTCGCCCGCTCCATTTTTTTCTCAATTCACAGTTGCGTCAGACGGTCGTGGCGCCGCTTGCTGTATAGCAAACTCCATATAGATTGCCGGCCACAGTAGGATTTCCGCTTCATGGCCACCATTCACACCCTGCAGGCGCGCTACGCGAACGTCATGCGGGTCCCCACCCAGCAGATTTCGACCACCGACAACGCCCGGCTCGCCGAGCTGGCCGGGCAGGTGGATTCCGGCGCCCTGAGCCTGCAGGGCGCGGTCGAGGCGATCGTCGACCTGGCGGTCGGCACGACCTCGGTCGCCGACATCGCCTACCAGTTCTTCACCGGCGCCGTGCCGCGCGCGGAGGGGCTGGACTACCTGGTCAACCCTTGGGGGCCTAACCCCAACAACCTCAACTCGGCCTACTACCAGACCTTCTCCACCGAGAACCGCTACATCAACTTCGCGGTGAACCTCGGCCGGGGCGGCGAGGACGCCGCCGCGTTCGAGGCCGATTACGGCGCGCTCAGCATCGCCCAGACGGTGACGCGGGCCTATACGGAGATCTTCGGCGCGGCGCCCGACGCGGCCAAGGTCGACGCCCTGATCAACGGCATGGTGCCGAACGGCCACGGCGGCCAGTTCACCCGCCTGGAATACTTCGCCACCTACGGCCTCGACGGCGTGGGCGGCCTGGGGACCAAGGCGGCCTTTATCGGCTGGCTGCTGTCGGTGGCCGCGCGCGAAGGCCTTGGTCCCTATGCGCAGGCCAACGAAGCGTTTCTCCTGGACCTCGCCGGCGACGGCGAGGCGGCGTTCGAACAGGACATGCTCGCCGTCTACGGACCGGACGGCCCGCCGGCCGCGGGGGCGACGATCGCCGCGGCCAACAACCAGTCGGTCAGCCCGACCGCGAGCGATCCCGCCCTGAAGAGCACTCCGGGCGACGACACGGTCACCGGCGCGGGCGGGCTCGACGCGGTGCAGTCGGTCCTGACCGGCGCGGGCGACGACGTGGTGACCTTCGCGGGCGCCGCCGCCGGCCTGATCGACACCGGCGCGGGCGATGACCAGATCACCGTCGCGGTGCTGCCCGCCGCCGTCGAGGTGCTGGGCGGCGCCGAGAACGGCCTGATCCGCGGCGGCGATGGCGATGATGTCATCACCGTCACCCAGGACATGGCGTTCGGCGCGCGGATCGACGGCGGCGCCGGCGAGGACACGGCGATCGTCGCCTTCAATCCGCCGGACTACGGCAGGACGGACGACATGTTCAGCAACATCGAGCATCTGGTGATCACCCAGGCCACCGGTTACGCCCGCTCGCTCGACCTGATGGCCCTGGGCGACCTGCGCGACATCGTGTTCGAGGGCGACAACGGGTTCACATTCAACTTCGTCCCCTCGGGCCTGCCCGTCACCCTGCGCGATGTCAGCGGCGGCACGGTGCTGATCGAGTACGAAAGGGTCATCGTCGCCTCCACGCCGGTCGGCTTCATCTGGAGCGGCGCCAGTTCGGCGCATGTACGGCTCGACGGCACGGCGGCGCCGGCGGAGCTGGCGGTCGGCAGTCTGGAGGGGCCGCTCCATCTGACCGTGGACAGCGACAGCGCATTGGCGGGGATCAGCGGCGCCGGTCGGCTGGTGATCAGCGGCCCCGGCGTCCTCACCGTAGGCGAGGAACTGGTGGCCGGCGAGATCGACGCCAGCGCCGCGGCGGGAGTGAACCTGGCCTTCTTCTCTGGCGGCCTGGCGATCCTGTCCCCCGGGGGCGACGCCATCGCCGTCGACCTGCTACAGGGTTACAGCATCAAGTCCTTCACCCTGGGCGAAGGGGCCGACACCCTCTCGATCTACCAGGACGCCTTCAACGCGCCGCGGTTCTTCAACATGCGCATCGAGGGCCAGACCGTCACCGCCTACGCCAAGGTCACCGACTTCGAGAAGGGCGTGGACCACCTCGACCTCGGCGCGCAGATCACCGCGCTCACCCCTGGCCTTTCCGCCTTCGTCGGCGCCGCCGCCTCGCTGGAGGCCGCGCTGGTGAACGTCTCGCCCCACCTGGCGGCCAACGCCACCGGCGTCTTCGAATACGGCGGCTCGACCTTCATCTACCACCAGGACGCCACCGTCGGGGCCAACACCGGCGACGGGCTGATCCAGCTGGTCGGCGTCACCGGCCTCACCACCGGGACCGGCGCGGGCGACGTCGACATCCATTATGGCTGACGAAGGACGGGCTGACGGCAACGCAACCATGCCCTAAATCGTTCTAGCGCCGCCGAGCCTGAAGGAGACCGCGCCATGACCGACACCACGCTGAACGCCGCCCGACGCCGGCTCGCCGGGGCCGGCCGCAAGGCGCGGGCTTCGGCTGAAGCGGCGCGCGAGCGCCTGACCGAAGCCGGCCAGGAGGGCCGCGACTGGGCCGCCGATCGCAACGACGCCCTGCGCGAGCTGATGAGCCACCGGCCGGTGGCGTCGGCCGGGGTGTCGGCCGCCGCCGCCTTCGTCGCCGGCCTGGTGCTCG
>JADZBR010000127.1 GCA_020852035.1 Caulobacteraceae bacterium | reverse complement strand
CGCCGCCACTGTCGAGCTACTGACCTGCCTCCTTCCTGATCCCTCGATTTGAGTGAGAGTCCGTCATCTGAGAAGACGGACGTGAAGAAGAGCAGGTTCAACGAGGCGCAGATCATCGGCGTGCTGCGGGAGCCCGACGGCGGAGGTGTGCCGCCGGCACGGGATCAGCGAGCAGACCTTCTACCGCTGGAAGGCCAAGTACAGCGGGATGAGCGTGTCGGACGCCCAGAAGCTGAAGACGCTGGAGGACGAGAACCGGCGGCTGAAGAAGCTCTTGGCGGAGTCGATGCTGGACGTCTCGGCGCTGAAGGACCTTCTGGGAAAAAACTGATCGGGCCTGCAGCGCGCCGTGAGGCCGTGCTTCGCCTGATGGCGGAGCGCGGCTTCTCGCAGCGGCGTGCCTGCGGGCTGGTCCAGGTCGATCCGAAGACGGTGCGTCGCGTGGCCCAGCCAGGCGATGCGGACGTGCGCGAGCGGCTGCGGGGCCTGGCGGCGGAGCGACGCCGCTTCGGGTACCGGCGGCTCGGCATCCTGCTCGAGCGTGAAGGCGTCAGCATGAACATGAAGAAGCTCTTCCGGCTCTATCGCGAGGAGGGCCTGGCGGTGCGAAGGCGGCGTGGCCGCAAGCGGGCGACCGGCACCCGGGCGCCGATGGCGCTGCCGGATGGACCGAACCAGCGCTGGAGCCTGGACTTCGTGGCCGACACGCTGAGCTGGGGCCGACGCTTCCGGATCCTGTGCATCGTCGACGACTTCACCCGCGAGGCCCTCGCGCTGGTCGTGGACACCTCGATCGGCGGCCATCGCATGGCCCGGGAGCTGGACGTCCTGATCGCCCGCCGCGGAAAACCCCTGACCATCGTCAGCGACAACGGGACCGAGATGACCAGCCGGGCCATGCTGGAATGGACCAACCGCACTGGGATCGACTGGCACTACATCGCCCCCGGCAAGCCGCAGCAGAACGGCTTCGTCGAAAGCTTCAATGGCAAGCTGCGCGACGAGTGCCTGAACGAGGAGGTCTTCGCCAACCTGGCCGAGGCCCGCGCCGTGATCGAGCGCTGGCGGCTCGACTACAACCACGTGCGCCCTCACTCGGCGCACGGCGGGCTCACCCCGGAAGAGGTGCGGCTGAACCCCGCGATCGGCCGGCTGCGCAACTTGATCAGCTCCACCGGCCGACCGCTACCGCCGGCGCTGGAGATCAGCTACCAACCAGACCCTGGACTCTCACAATGATCGAGGGACCGGCGGGGGGCAGGTCACCGCAAATGACCTCTTCGCCGTCCCGACGCTCGCGGGTGGCATCAATAATTTCTACTGACTCCCCCGCGTGCTTGCTCAGAGCACTGACTATCGAGTCGTATATTTGTGGCGTTAGTTTCAGAGAAGCACCTTTAAGCGGGCGGTGACATCCCTGCATTGGGGCCCAATAACCACCTCGGGCAACACACTCGCGCTTTCTGAGCTCAGCCGCCGAAACTCCTTCGCCGGCTGGTGTAGCAGCACTTACCGACATCGCGCCAACCAGCGCCGCGCCTGAGAAGTGCAATAGTTTCATCGGGTGATCGTATGCGCGCTAGTCTTCGCTTTCCACACGAAAGCGAAGCACGCCGTTGGCTCTGCGGCCATCGCAACGCCCACCAACGGCGAGACCTCGGCTTGAGCGTAGTGGAAGCCTTCGATCAGGGAGGAACGGATCGAAGTGCGAAGCCGTGCGAGCAGGCGGGGGGCGGCATTTCTTGATTGCGTTCCGTGATTGCAATTTCGCTCCGCTCTTCCTAGTTTGCAATCGTGAACAGCAAGCAGAAGAAGACGCTGCAGGCCGTGTTCCGGAACCCAGTTTCCGCGACCATCGGCTGGGCCGACATCGAAAGCCTGCTGGTCGCAGTTGGGTGCGAAGTCCTTGAGGGCGCCGGCTCTCGCGTGAGGTTCGCGCGAGGCGCTGAGGTCGAGACCTTCCACCGCCCTCATCCCGACAAGGAGGCCAAACAGTATCAGGTCCGCTCGGCCAGAGAGTTCCTCACCCGCCTTGGAGAGGCGCCATGAACACGATGAACTACAAGGGGTATTCGGCTCGCATCGAGTACGACGACAATGACGGCATCTTTTTCGGCCGTATTGCCGGCATCCGGGACGGCGTCGGCTTTCACGCCGATACGGTGAAGGAACTGCGGGCCGCTTTTCGCGAAGCCGTGGATGACTACGTCGCGACGTGCGCCAAGATCGGCAAAACGCCCGAGAAGCCCTACTCCGGCCAGCTGATGATGCGCATCGATCCGGCCGTCCACGCCAGCGTCGCCAAGGCCGCCGAGCTGGCCGGCTCCAGCGTCAACAAGTGGGCCGAGGCCAGGCTGCGGGAGGCCGCCGAGGAGGCGATCGGCGGCTGAGCTGTCGCCTCACGTCTTGATCTTGTACCCCGTCTCGAACATCCACAGGCACACGAAGGTGAAGCACACCGCCAGCCCGGCGGTCATCGCCATGCCGACCGCGAGCGAGCCCTCGGCGTGGCCGATGAAGCCGTAGCGGAAGCCGTCGATCAGGTAGAAGAACGGGTTGAAGTGCGAGGCCGTGCGGAACGGCTCGGGCAGGCGCTCCACCAGGTAGAAGGTGCCGGAGAGGAACGTCATCGGCATGATCACGAAGTTGGTCACCGCCGCCATGTGATCGAACTTCTCGGCCCACAGGCCCGCCATGATCCCCAGCGTCGCCAGGATCACCGAGGCGCCGCCGGCGAAGAACAGCACCGCGAAGATGTTGGAGAGCGGCAGGTGTGCAAACGGCAGCACCGCCGCCCAGGTCACCGCCCCCACCAGCACCCCCCGCGTCGCCGCGCCGGCCGCGAAAGCCAGCACCAGCTCCAGCGAGTTCAGCGGCGGGGTCAGGAAGTCGCCCATCAACCCGTTCATCTTCGCCTGCAGGATCGAGGACGAGGAATTGGCGAAGGCGTTGCTCAGCACCGACATCATGATCAGGCCCGGCGCCACGAAGGTGGTGAAAGCCGTGCCATGCACCGGCGGCCGCGCGCCCTGCACGGCGACCACGAACACCATCATGTAGAGCAGCGCCGTCACCACCGGGGCGGCGAGCGTCTGCAGGCCCACCTTCCAGAACCGCTTCACCTCGCGCAGGTAGAGCGTCCTGAACCCCGACCAGTTGAAGCCCTGGTAGTCGCGGGGTAGCGGCGGAGTGGGGCGGGTATCGGCGAGCTCGGACATGCCAAGCCATGTGCGCCCCGCCGCGCGCCGCCGCAAGCCTGCGCCAAACCGCCACAACATCTAGTTTATGTGGATAAGGAGCGAGGCGCCCATTGTGTGCGTTAACCCGTTGGTTACGATATCTAGTGGGTGGTTAAGACGCGGAGCGTGAGTAGCCACAACATCTAGATGGCGCAGGGCGCGCGGGGCGTCTTCGTCATCCCAAAGAAGCGGGGCTGACGACCATGGGTTGGACAGACGAACGGGTAGAACAGCTGAAGAAGCTCTGGCAGGACGGCCTCTCGGCCAGTCAGATCGCCAAGCAGCTGGGCGGCGTCACACGCAATGCGGTGATCGGCAAGGTGCACCGCCTGGGCCTCTCCGGCCGGGCCGCGCCCTCCAAGCCGAGCCGCCCGGTGTTCAAGGCGCCGCGTCCGCAACGCGCCGCCGTCGCCGCGCCCTCCGCGCCGCGCCGCATCGCCGAGCCGGCGGTCCGGCCCGAGCCGCAGCCGATCGTGCGCTATGTGGACGAGGCGCCCGGCACCGCCACGGTGCTCACGCTGGGCGCGCACATGTGCAAGTGGCCGATCGGCGATCCCTCCAGCGACGGCTTCACCTTCTGCGGCCGCCGCAACTCCGGCGAGGGACCGTACTGCGTCGAGCACGCACGGGTCGCCTACCAGCCGCCGGCCGGCAAGAAGAAGTCCAGCGCCTCGGAACTGGCGCGGTCGCTGCGGCGATACATCTGATCTCCCTCCCCCTGGAGGGGGGAAGGGCCGGGGATGGGGGTGGCGACGCCTCCGCGACAGAGGCTGACCCGGTGGGCCGCTGAACTTGAGCTTCCTTCCTTGAGTCACCGGCGCGGAGAGTTTGGCCCCCCCCCACCCAGACCCATCCCCCCCCCCCGGGG
>JADZBR010000126.1 GCA_020852035.1 Caulobacteraceae bacterium | reverse complement strand
CCGACGTAGTCGGCGATCCCCTCCTCCAGGCCGGTGAAGTCGCCGTCGTAGCCGGCCTCCCGCAGGCCCGCCAACTCGGCCTGGGTGAAGTACTGATACTTCTCGCGGATCGCGGGCGGCATGGCGGTGTAGTCGATCTGCGGCGCCCGGCCGGCGGCGGTGAAGACGGCGGCGGCCATGTCGGCGAAGCTGCGGGCCTGGCCGGAGCCCAGGTTGTACAGCCCGCTGACCTCGGGATTGTAGAACATCCAGGCCACCACATCGACGACGTCGCGCACGTAGACGAAATCGCGCATCTGGCCGCCGTCCGGCACGTCATCGCGGTAGGACTTGAAAAGCTGCACGGCGTGGCCGGCGGCGACCTTCGGCCAGATCTGGGCGGCGACCGACTTCATAGAGGATTTGTGCTCCTCGTTGGGGCCGTAGACGTTGAAGAACTTCAGGCCGACCCACTGCGGCGGGGCGTAGTCACGGCTCGCCTGGCGCGCCGCGAAGAGGTCGAAGAGCGCCTTCGACCAGCCGTAGGTGTTGAGCGGACGTAGCGCCGCCAGGGCCGAAAGGTCGTTGTCGTCGACGAAGCCCCGCGCCCCGTCGCCGTAGGTGGCGGCCGAGGAGGCGTAGAGGAAGCGCCGCTGGCGGTCGGCGCACCAGCGGAAGAGATCGCGCGAAAGCCCGAAGTTGGAGTGGATGATCTTGTCCGCGTCCGGCTCGGTTGTCGAGGAGACGGCGCCCATGTGGATGACCATCTCCACCTCGCGCCAGCGTTTCTCCAGCCAGTCGAACATCTGCTCTGGGGCCACGAAATCGCCGATCGGATGCTTGGCGATGTTGCGCCACTTGCCGCGGTCGACCTCGTGCAGGCGGTCGCAAACCACCACGTCGAGCGTCGGGTCGGCGCACAGCCGCGCCACGATGTTGGAGCCGATGAAGCCGGCGCCGCCGGTCACGAACACGATGCGACGGGTCATTTGGCGCCTTCCTTCATGCGGGCGATGGCGGCGGTGGTGGAGAAGCCTTCGACGATCGGGGCAAGCTTCACCTCGCCGCCCCAGCCGGCGACCAGATCGGCCCCGACCACGCCTTCGACGGTGTAGTCGGCGCCCTTGACCAGCAGATCGGGGCGCGCGGCCTCGATGAGGCGCAGCGGGGTGTCTTCGTCGAACGGCACCACCAGGTCGACGGGCGAGAGGCCGGCCAGCACCATCGCGCGGGAGTCCAGGTCGTTCACCGGCCGCCCGTCGCCCTTCAGCGCGCGCACCGAGCGGTCGCTGTTCAGGCCCACGATCAGCCGGTCGCACCAGGCGCGGGCCTGGGTCAGATAGGCCACGTGGCCGCGATGCAGAACGTCGAAGCAGCCGTTGGTGAAGCCGACCCTGAGGCCGCGGGCGCGCCAGCGGGCGACTTCCTCGGCCATGCGGGCGGCGGTGGCGATCTTGGCCTCGGCCGGGGCCATACGGGCGGTGCGTGCGGCCTCCACCAGTTCGGCGGGCGTGGCGGTGGCCGTTCCGACATTGCCGACCACGACGCCGGAGGCCAGCAGGGCGAAGGCGATGGCCTCGGCGATGTCGCCGCCCGCCGCCAGGGCGAGGCCCAGCGCCGCCAGGGTGGTGTCGCCGGCGCCGGAGACGTCGAACACCTCGCGCGAGGCGCCGCGGAAGTGACGCACCTCACCGCCCCGCGCGGCGAGCGAAATACCCTTGGCGGCCCGGGTGACCAGGATCGAACGCGCCTCGCTGAGCTCCAGGGCGCGGGCGAGCGCCGCTTCGATCTCGGCGTCGGTCTCGGTCGGCAGGTCGGTGGCTCTCGCGAGTTCGGCGGCGTTCGGCTTCAGGATGTCGGCCGGGCCGTAGCGCACAAGGTCGCGCGCCTTGGTGTCGACGATCAGCACCGCACCGGCCCGGCGGGCGGCATGGCAGGCGGCGATCACCGCGTCGGTCACCGCGCCCTTGCCGTAGTCGGAGAGCAGGATGGCGCGGGCGTCACGACCGGCGTTGGCGGCCTCGCGGGCCAGCCGGTCGGCGCTTTCCGGCGCCAGCGGGCCCTGCGCCTCGGCGTCGAGCCGCAGCAACTGCTGGCCGGCGGTGACGAAGCGGGTCTTCACCGTGGTCTGGCGGCCGGGTTCGGTGGCGAGGTAGCCCTCGATCGACCCTTCCGCGCCGATCAGGCCCAGCGCCTCATGTCCCGGCCCGTCGTCGCCGACCATGCCGGCGAGGGTGGCCAGGCCGCCCAGGGCCGCGACGTTGCGGGCGACGTTGCCGGCGGCGCCCAGCATGGTCTCCTCGCGCTGGCGCAGCAGCACCGGGATCGGGGCTTCGGGCGAGATGCGGCTGACCTCGCCGTACACGAAGCGATCGACCATCAGGTCGCCGACGCAGGCGACGCGGGCGCCGGCGGCCTTGGCGAGCAGCTGGTCGAGAGCCGAGAGGTCCATGCGCCGGGTCTGAGGCTTGCGGCCTAAGGGGTCAAGCAGCGAGCCGGCGCTTGGCCAGGGCGTCGTAGTCGAGGAGTTCGGCGACCAGGGCTTCGAACTGGTTCAGGGGCACCATGTTCGGCCCGTCGGAGGGGGCATTGTCGGGATCGGGATGGGTCTCGATGAACACCGCGGCCACGCCCACCGCCACGGCGGCGCGCGCCAGCACCGGCACGAATTCCCGCTGGCCGCCGGAGCGGTCGCCTTGCCCTCCCGGCTGCATCACCGAGTGGGTGGCGTCGAACACGACGGGACAGCCGATCTCCGCCATGATCGGCAGGGCGCGCATGTCCGAGACCAGGGTGTTGTAGCCGAAGCTGACGCCCCGCTCGCAGGCCAGCGCATTGGGGTTCCCCGCGCCGGTGATCTTGGCGATCACGTTCTTCATGTCGCCGGGCGCGAGGAACTGGCCCTTCTTGACGTTGACCGCCTTGCCGGTCCTGGCGGCGGCGACCACCAGGTCGGTCTGGCGGCAGAGGAAGGCCGGGATCTGGAGCACGTCGATGGCCTCGCCGACAGCGGCGCAGTGGTCGATCTCGTGCACGTCCGTGAGGGTCGGCAGGCCGAGGGTCTCGCGGATCTCGGCGAAGACCGGCAGCGCGGCGGCCATACCCATGCCGCGCTGGGCGGTGGCGGAGGTGCGGTTCGCCTTGTCGTAGGAGGTCTTGTAGATCAGTCCGATCCCCAGCCGTCCGGCCGCTTCCTTGAGCGCCGTGGCGGTCTCCAGCGCGTGCTGGCGGCTCTCCATCTGGCAAGGGCCGGCGATGATGCTCAGGCGCTCGCGCTGGCCGATACGCACCGGCCGCCCGCCGGGGGTGGAAACTTCGACGACGGCGTTGGGCTGGGTCACGGCGGCTCCTGGTGGCTTTCGCAGGTGCGAGAAGTGGGCCTTCGCGCGTCGGCAGGCAAGCGCCGGGTGCTCATCCGAACAGCGAGGACTCGCGTAACTGGAGCGTGAGTTTGGCGCGCGTCCGACCCGGTGTTAACTTATCGGCATCTGGAGGATGAGCAGATGAATACTGCCGCCCCTGTGATCGTGACTGCCGGCGACAGGGGGCCGGTGTGGACCTGGCCTGAGATCAGGGGCGCGCCCGCGGCCTTCCGCGCGGTGCTGCGGCTGGCGGGGGCCCATTGGCGGGAAGGTTCGGTGGCCTTCGTCCTGCCGTCCGGCCGCGAGGTGAAGGTGCAGGGCCAGGCGTGCGGGCCCGACGCGCGCATCCTGGTGAAGGATTTCCGCTTCATCCGCCGGGTGATGACCGCCGGCGACATCGGCTTCGCCGAGGGCTACATGGCCGACGAGTGGGACACCCCCGACCTCTCGGCGGTGCTGGAAGCCTTCAGCCGCAACATCGACTATATCCCGCGCCTGATCGCCGGGAGCTGGCTGTCCAACGCCATCGGCTTCGTGCGCCACGCGCTGAACGCCAACTCCAAGGCGGGTTCGAAGCGCAACATCCACGCCCACTACGACCTGGGGAACGCCTTCTACAGCCTGTGGCTGGACCCCAGCATGACCTATTCCTCGGCCAAGTTCGCCCGCAAGGACGAGCCGCTGGAGGCCGCCCAGCGGCGCAAGTACGCCGGCATCGCCGAAACGATGGGGCTTGAGAACGGCCAGAGCGTTCTGGAGATCGGCTGCGGCTGGGGCGGCTTCGCCGAGTTCGCGGCCGGCGAGGTAGGCGCCAAGGTGACCGGCATCACCATCTCCAAGGAACAGTTCGAGTTCGCCAGGCGGCGGGTGTTCGAAAAGGGCCTGGCCGAGAAGGCCGACATCCAGCTGATCGACTACCGGGACGTCCGCGGTCGCTTCGACCGGGTGGCGTCCATCGAGATGTTCGAGGCGGTGGGCGAAAAATACTGGCCGGCCTATTTCGGCAAGATCAGCGAGGTGCTCAGCCCGGGCGGACGGGCCGCGCTGCAGATCATCACGATCCGCGACGAGTTCTTTGAACAATATCGCAAGCGCACCGACTTCATTCAGCGTTTCATCTTCCCGGGCGGGATGCTGCCCAGCGAGACGCGGCTAAGGGAGGAAACCGACCGGGCGGGCCTCTCGTGGACGGGGCTCGACCGCTTCGCGCAGAGCTACGCCGACACCTTGCTCGAGTGGCAGCACAGGTTCGACGCCGCCTGGCGCAGCATCCAGCCTCTAGGGTTCGACGAGCGGTTCCGGCGGCTGTGGAAATTCTACCTCAGCTACTGCGAGGCGGGCTTCCGCACCGAGCGGACCAATGTGATCCAGCTGGGACTGGCCCGAACCTAGCGATCCCACCCTTCCGCTCATCCCCGCGCACGCGAGGACCCAGGCATTTTGGGTCCAGCCGGCAACATCAGCGCCCCGCGATAAAACATCTGAGTCCCCGCTTTCGCCCGGATGAGCGAAGGTGGGTGGGGGCATTAGTGTCCCTTCCCCCTTGCGTTGGGCGCGGGCGTCCGCATTTTCCCCGCACATTCATTGACGGGGGAAGATTTCAGCTCATGACCATTTCGGCCTCCGTGATCGACGCCATCGGCAATACGCCCCTCATCCGCCTGAACCGCGCCAGCGAGGCGACCGGATGCGAAATCCTCGCCAAGGCCGAGTTCATGAACCCCGGCCAGTCGGTGAAGGACCGCGCGGCGCTGTTCATCGTCCGCGACGCCGAGCGCAAGGGCCTGCTGCGCCCCGGCGGCCGCATCGTCGAGGGCACGGCGGGCAATACCGGCATCGGTCTAGCGATGGTCGGCTCGGCGCTGGGCTACCGCACCACGATCGTCATCCCGCGCACCCAGAGCCAGGAGAAGAAGGACGCCATCCGCCTGCTCGGCGCCGAGCTCGTCGAGGTGGACGCGGTCCCCTATTCCAACCCCGACAACTACGTGCGCTACTCCGGCCGCCTGGCCGAGGAGCTGGCGGCCAGGGAGCCGGCCGGCGCGGTCTGGGCCAACCAGTTCGACAACGTGGCCAACCGCGAGGCGCACTACCGCACCACCGGGCCGGAGATCTGGACGCAGACGGACGGCAAGATCGACGGCTTCATCTGCGCCGTGGGCTCGGGCGGCACGCTGGGCGGGGTCGCCCAGGCGCTCAGGGAAAAGAACCCGAAGGTCGCCATCGGACTGGCGGATCCCTACGGCGCGGCCCTCTACAGCTGGTACACGGCCGGCGAACTGAAGTCGGAGGGGACCTCCATCAGCGAAGGCATCGGCCAGGGGCGCATCACCGCCAACCTTGAAGATCTCAAGGTCGACCGCGCCTACCGCATCCCAGACGACGAGATGCTCAAGGTCATCTTCGACCTCGTCGAGCACGAGGGCCTGTGCATGGGCGGTTCGACGGGGATCAACGTCGCCGGCGCCATCCGCCTGGCCCGCGATCTCGGACCCGGACACACCATCGTGACCGTGCTCTGCGACCACGGCTCGCGCTACCAGAGCAAGATCTTCAACCGCGCCTTCCTGCGCGAACGCGGCCTGCCGGAGCCCCAATGGCTATGACCCCTCTCGTCTCCACCGACTGGCTGGCCGAACGGCTGGACGATCCGAAGGTCAAGGCGATCGACGGCTCCTGGGTGATGGTGGGAACGCCGGGCGACGCCAACGCCGATTTCGTGGCCGGGCATATCCCCGGCGCCGTCCACTTCGACATCGACCAGGTGGCCGACCATTCCACCGACCTGCCGCACATGCTGCCGAGCCCGCAGGAGTTCGCCACCGCCGTGCGCCGCATGGGCATCGAGGCGGGCGACCAGGTGGTGATCTACGACACCGGCAGCGTCTATTCCGCCGCCCGCGTCTGGTGGACCTTCCGCGCGATGGGGCACCGCGACGTGGCGGTGCTGGACGGCGGCCTGCCGAAGTGGATCGCCGAGGGCCATCCGGTGGAAACCGGCTGGCCGGACAAGCCGCACGGCGAGTTCAAGGCGCATCTCGACGAGGCGCTGGTGCGCGACGCCGGCCAGGTAGAGGCGATCCTTTCGGACGGCTCGGCCCAGGTGGTCGACGCCCGCCCGGCCGCTCGCTTCCGCGGCGAGGCTCCGGAGCCACGCGCGGGCTTGCGGGGCGGCCACATGCCGGGCGCGCTGAACACGCCGGCGGGAGCGCTCATCCGCGACGGCCGCCTGGCGCCGCCCGACGAACTGCGCGCGGCGTTCGAGGCGGCGGGGGTCGACCTCGGCAAGCCGCTGGTCACCACCTGCGGCTCGGGCGTCACCGCCTCGCTGCTGGCGCTGGCCCTGGCGGTGCTGGGGCGCGGGGACGTCGCCGTCTACGACGGCTCCTGGAGCGAGTGGGGCCGGCTGGAGGGCGCGCCGGTGGTTACCGGCGCTTGAGCTATTCGGTCCGTCCGGCCCGGCGTTCCGACGCAGCCTTGCTGCCGGATATCGAGCGCTCGGCTGGCGAGCCATTCCGCGACATTCCCGACCTCGCCTGGATCGCCGACGACGAGGTCGGCGAGCCAGAGTTCCATGAATCGCTGGCCGCCGGCGGGACCGTCTGGGTTGCGGTGGACCGGCAGGATCGCCCGATCGGCTTCCTGAGCGCCGAGATCGTGGGCGACGCACTGCACATCTGGGAACTGGCCGTGGCGCATGAGGCGCAGAATCAGGGACTCGGGCGGCGGCTGATGGAGGTCGCCGAGGCCGAGGCGCGGCGCCGCGGGCTGGCGTCGGAGACCCTGACCACCTTTTCCGACGTGGCGTGGAACGCGCCGTTCTACCAGCGGCTGGGGTTCGAGATGCTGTCGCCTGGGGCCGACGTGCGGCTGGACGAGCTCAACCGGCTGGAAGCCGAACGCGGCCTGCCGCGCCGCTGCGCGATGCGCAAGCGGCTCTGATCACCGCATCGGCGGGGCGAACAGCAGTCCCGGCGGATCGGCGGTCCACAGGCGGTTGAAACCGCGCGTCAGGCGAAGCGACGAGCGCGCGCCGAGATTGCGGTCGAAAATCTCGTTGTAGGCGCCGACCTGACGGATCACCTGGAAGGCCCAGTCGGGCTTCAGGCCCAGCATGGCGCCCAGGTTGTCACGCTTGCCGAGCAGGCGCTGGACCGAGGCGCGGGTCGCGGTTTCGCGCGCCTCTTCCACCGTCTTGGAGGTCAGACCGGCCTCTTCGGCGAGGATGACGGCGAACACCGTCCAGCGCACGATGTCGGCCCAGACGGCGTCGTCCTGGCGCACCACCGGGCCGAGCGGCTCCTTGGAGATCACGGTCGGCAGGATCACGTGCGCGCCGGGGTCGTTGAGGATCGAACGGGCAGAGGCGAGCGCGGAGATGTCGGCGGTGAAGGCGTCGCATTCCTCCGCCTGGTATTTCTCGCGCGCCGCCTCCTCGGAGGTCACCACGACGGGAGTGAACTTCACCTCCCGTTCGCGGAAGTATTCGGCGAGGTTCTGCTCGGTCACCGTGCCGGCCTGCACGCAGATGCGCGCGCCTGAAAGTTCGTCGGCGCTGGCCAGGTTCAGCGAACGCCTGGCCAGGAACCCCTGACCGTCGAAATAGGTGATCGCCGGAAAATCGAAGCCCAGTGAGGCGTCGCGGCTGAAGGTCCAGGAGGTGTTTCGCGAGAGCACGTCCACGCGCTTGTCCTGCAGCGCCGCCAGCCGCTCGGTGGCCGCCAGCGGCACGAAATTGACCGCATTCGCATCGCCCAGCACCGCCGCGGCGATGGCCCGGCAGATGTCGACGTCGAAGCCGCGCCAGACGCCCCGCTGGTCGGGGTAGGCGAAGCCGGCCAGGCCCTGATGGACGCCGCAGTTGAGCCGTCCCCTGGCGAGGACCGCCTTCAGGGTGGGGCTGGCAACTTTCATCGCCTCCGGCGGCGCAGTCTTCACCGGCGCGGGTTTAGGCGCGGGCGCGGGTTCCCGCGGGCCGCAGGCCGTCAGCGCAATGGCGAGCGCCAATGGCGGAATGGCGCGCACGATCACTCTCTCCTCCTTGATTCCCTGGCCAAGCTCGCTCCTAAGTGAGGCCCTCCCAAGACCATCGCGCAACCCCGGCCTTCCAGATGCATGACGAAACGCGCCTAATCCGCGCCGGCGCCAAACAGCCGCTGAAAGCCAGGACCGTCGGGCCGGCCGTGCAGAAGGGCTCGACCGTCCTTCTGCCAAACGCCGAAGCGCTCTACGACCACTCGCGCCAGACCTACGGCCGCGAAGGGCTGGCGGCCCAGCGGGCGCTCGAGGAAGGGCTCTGCGCGCTGGAGGCGGCCCGCCGAACATTCCTCTACCCGTCGGGCCTGGCGGCGGTGACCGGGGCCATGCTGGCGCTGCTGCGGGCCGGCGACGAGGTGCTGGTGGTCGATTCCATCTATCGCCCGACCCGCCGGTTCTGCGACCATCTTCTCGCGCGCTATGGGGTCAACGTCCGCTACTACGACCCCCTGGCCAGCGCCGAGGAGGTTATGGCGCTCTGCACGCCGGCAACGCGGCTGATCGCGATGGAATCGCCCGGCTCGCTGACCTTCGAGATGCAAGATGTTCCGGCCATCGCGCGCCTGGCCCGCGCGCAGGGGATCGCCACCTTGATGGACAACACCTGGGGCGCCGGGCTCACCTTCCGGCCGCTGACGCACGGGGTGGATGTCAGCGTGCAGGCTTTGACCAAATATGTCGGCGGCCATTCCGACGTCTTCATGGGTTCGGCGGCGGTGAGCGACGCCGGGCTCGCCGCCCAGCTGGAGGCCGGCCAACTGCACATGGGCTGGGCGGTGACCGGCGAGGACGCCTACCAGATGCTGCGCGGCCTTCGCACCCTGCCCACCCGAATGGCGCGGCACGAGGCGAACGGGCTGGAGGTGGCGCGCTGGCTCGAGGCGCGGCCCGAGGTGCTGGAGGTGATCCATCCCGCCCTCCCCGGCGCCCGTGGCCACGACCTGTGGGCGCGGGATTTCACCGGCGCCTGCGGCCTCTTCGCCTTCGTACTGCAACCCGCGCCGGAGGCCGCCGTCCATGCCTTCCTCGACGCCTTGAAGCTGTTCGGGCTGGGCTTCTCCTGGGGCGGGTTCGAGAGCCTGGCGATCCACTGCCATCCGCAACTGGGCGAACGCGAACACCTGGCGCGGTTCGACGGCCCCCTCATCCGCCTGCATGTCGGGCTGGAAGCGTCGGGCGACCTGGTCGACGATCTCGCCGCCGGCTTCGCCGCTTTCGAAGCGCACGGTTAGACGCCCACAATCACGCCGTCAGGCTCCGGCGCGACGGTTGAGCGGAATGACGCCAGCGTCGTATTCATCCGGAGTCGACAAGAGCGGGGCCGCGCCGATGCATGCCGTGGACGCCTTCGAACTGGTGCTCGTGCTGCTGGCGCTGGTCGTCGCGCTTCACTGGCTTGCCCTGAAGTTCCGGCTGCCGCCGTCCACGGCGCTGCTCGTCGGCGGCGGCGCGCTGGCGTTCCTGCCGGGGCTGCCGGCCATATCGCTCGACCCGGAACTGGCGCTGGTGCTGTTCCTGCCGCCACTGCTGATGGACGGCGCCTATTCGACCGCGCTGGGCCGTTTCCGCCGCCACCTGGCCGGCATCCTGTCGCTGGCGGTGGGCGCGGTGGTCTTCACCACCCTGGTCATCGGCGTGGTCGCCCATTGGCTGGTTCCCGACCTGCCGTGGGCGGCCTGCTTCGCGCTGGGGGCGATCGTCTCGCCGCCGGACGCGGTGTCGGCGCGGGCGGTGCTGAAGGGCGTCTCCCTGCCCCGCCGCCTGGCCGCCCTGCTCGAGGGCGAGAGCCTGCTCAACGACGCCACCGGCCTGATCCTCTTCCGGTTCGCGGTCGCCGCGACCCTGAGCGGGGTCTTCAACGCCGTCGAGGCGTTGCGCAACTTCGCCGTCGTCGCGGTCGGCGGGGCCGTCGTCGGCGCGGGGGTGGCCGCGATCTGGATCCTGGCCGCCAAGCGCCTGAGAGATCGCACGCTGGTGGTGGTCGCCACCGTCCTGCTCAGCTGGGCGGCCTATCTCGCCGGCGAAGCCGTGCATGTGTCGGGCGTCATCGCCACCGTCACCGCCGGGCTGGCGCTGGGCTGGTATCAGCACGTGATCTTCTCCGCCGAGGTCCGGCTGATCGGCAACTCCGTCAACCACGTCCTGGTGTTCGTGCTGGAGGCGATGGTGTTCATGCTGATCGGCTTCTCGCTGCGCGGCGTGATCGAGCGGATGGGCGGGATCGAGGCCGTGCCGCCTGCGATGATCTGGACCGTGTTCAGCGTGGTGGCGGCGGTCGCCGTCTCGCGGTTCGCCTGGGTGTTCGGATCGGACGCCATCCTCGAAATCGCACGGCGCGCCGGCGTGAAACGCGCCCACCCGCTCGGCTGGCGGCAGGCCACGGTGCTCGGCTGGTCGGGCATGCGGGGGGTGGTGACGCTGGCCGTCCCGCTGACGCTTCCGCTCGACATGCCGGGCCGCGACCTGATGCTGGTGTGCGCCTTCTCAGTCATCTTCGCGACCGTGGTGCTGCAGGGTTCGAGCCTGGGCTGGCTGATCCGGCTGGTCCGGCCCGCCGACCTCGATCCGCCCGCGAAGATGGACATGCCCGCCACCGAAGCGGCGATGGCGCGCGCCAGATTGACCAAGGTCGAGAAACTCGCCTACGCGCCGGACGGCGCGCTCATCCATCCGATGCTGCTGGAGGAATATCAGCGGCGGATGGTCTACATTGAGCGCTACGCCCAGGATGCAGACGCCGCGATGGAAAAGCTGCGCCCGCATTTCGACGTCCTGCTGCAGGCCATTGCGGCCAGCCGCGAGGAACTCATCCGGATCCACCGCGCCGGAGCGATCGAGGACGAGGTGCTGCACGAACTCGAACGCGATCTCGACATCGAGGAACTGCAGATCACCTTCCAGCGCGGCGAATAGGGAGGGCGCGGGGGGTTGGCGCGCCCGGCAGGACTCGAACCTGCAACCGTCCGCTTAGAAGGCGGATGCTCTATCCGGTTGAGCTACGGGCGCACTCTTTCGCCTGCCGCGCCTAGTGGGTCCACGGCTGCTTGCGACCAAAGGCGAAGTTATCCGCATAAGCCTTTATGATCTTTTGTTGTCTCGGCTCCGGCAGAACCTGGAAGGCGATGCCGTTGGCCTGTGCGTAAGCCACGGCCTCATCGCGGCTGTCGAACGAAAGCCGCACCTGGCCACGCGTATCGGTGGTCACCGTCCAGCCCATCAGCGGGTCGGACCGGCGGGCCGACGCCGGTTCGAACTCCAGCACCCAGGCCTGAGTGCCGGCCTTGCCCGACTGCATGGCGTTCTTGGCGGGGCGGAAGATGCGGGCGAGCATGAACGTCCTCTAGGCTCCTTGGGCCGGCGTGGTCGGGGCGGCAGGATTTGAACCTGCGACCCTCTGCTCCCAAAGCAGATGCGCT
>JADZBR010000125.1 GCA_020852035.1 Caulobacteraceae bacterium | reverse complement strand
GCTCTCGATGCTCGACCGCAACCCCGGCAAGCGTCTCTCCGAGCTGAAGGCCGCCCTGCCGATGGCCTGGACCTCGCTCACCATGAGCCCGCACTGCGCCGACGAGGAGAAGTACGGCGTCGTCGACGGCGTCGTCGCCGAGTACCAGGCCCTGGCCGAGGCTGGCGGCTCGATCCTGGACCGGAAGATCACCGAGGTGATCACCGTCAACGGCGTGCGCGTGGCGCTGGAGGACGGCTCCTGGGTGCTGGTCCGCGCCTCCTCCAACAAGCCGGAGATCGTCGTGGTGGTCGAAAGCGCCCGCTCCGAAGACGACATGCGCGCCCTCTTCCGTGAGGAGGTGAAGCCGCGCCTGGCCAAACGCCCGGAGATCGGCGCCTACAACCAGGAGATCTGAACCGCGCGCTCCCTTCCGCCTCAGGTCAAATTTTAGAAATTCTCGATGCTCGTCTTGAACATTCAGGAGAGCTCCCGACTAAGAAAAGAAGATTACCCTATGAACCAGGCCTTACTCGACGATGATTGCTCATCGATCCGCCTTTTGACCGCCGCTCAGAGAGCGATCCGAACTGAATCCCTCGTAATTCGGGCAACTGGACGAACCTGCCGCCCAGGCTTCGTCAACAGCGCCCTGCGATTTCTTCGCGGCGAGCTGCTTGGCCGTCATATTGTCCATATAAGTCTCTTCGACGCGGACAACCTGAAAATCGCCTCCCAATGAAGATTGAAAGAGGACAATGTAGCCGCAATGACGGTCGATCTTGGCGAATCGACTAACAAGATCGAAGGCGACGTAGACACCCGGCTCCGGCAAGCTCGGCGGGTCCTTGGACCAAGTCGCGTGCGTCAACCGACGCTCCAGCGCCCTGCCGGCTTTCGAGTTGAACTTGGCGACACGCGTTGCGTAGGATTTTGGCGACTCATACTGTTGATAAGTTGGACTAAAATATCCGTGAGCCGCTTTGGCATGGCCTGTATCGGCCGCAGCCAGAAATGCGATCGCCGTCGAGGCCGCCTTTTGTTGAAGCTCTGCTGACGGGGACCATCCGGGCGCAGAATCAGTCCTGACCACGGGCTTAGGCGGCTCCACGGCCTTGGCGAAGGCCATGCCGCACAGCCCCCATGCGAGGGCGACAACGACGCATCTTAAGTGAGACGCTGACATACCCAGACGCTACATAGCCATCCAAGTATTAGCAATTCGCAGCGAGCGCGCTGAGGGCAGGCTGTGGTACGCCCGGCAAGCGCTCGACGACCTCGGCGATCAAGCCGATAAAGCCGATCAAATCGTAGGCGGCGAACAACGTCGAGGCGTTGGGCCTGACCTTCGATCGGGTGACGCGAATCCGCACCGGGGTGAACTGGCGGGCCGGCGCGCGACCCGGCGCCCCCTAGCGCGATCATCCGGATCGCTTAGCGGCTACGTTCGCGTTGCTGGCCCTTCGGGGGCTTAGGGGCAGGCAATGTAGATGCAGGCCGATCGAAGCCTGCGCCATCGTCCATTGCAGTGATGAGGCGGCTGCGAACCTCCTCAAGGACGAGCGACCGGCCAGATGGATCGGCTCTTGAGGCGCGAACCCCCGCTTGCATCGGTGCAGGCGGCGCACGCCGGCTGGCTTGGAGCTGGCGCAAGCGCTCCAGACGCGGCGTGAGCGGCGCGGGCATGCGTTGGACGAAGCCTTGCAGCAGTCCGGCCAGCCGGCGATCCTGGACGTTCGGCGAGCAGCCCAGCGCCTGCGAAAGCTGGAGATAGGCCCGCCGCACGGCCAGCTGGCGTCGGGCCGCGGCGATCTCCAGCGGTCTCGCGCGCAAATCCACCTCCGCTGCGGCCTCGATCGCCAAAAGGCCCACGTCGGCCTTCGGCGTCGGCCCCCGTCCGGCCTCGGCGGCCTTGCGCATCTGGCGCAAGGCATAGGGCTCGCCCCGGCGCATGACGCCCCGCGCCCAGCGTGGCGAGGCCTCCGCCTCCACGCCCAGGGACCGGACCTCGGCGGCGAAACCCTCACGCCAGGCGAGGGCTGCGTTGCGGTGGCTGGGCAGACGATGGCCCCCCTCGCCGAGCCAGCGCACGAGGACATGGACATGGGGGTGCGGGCGATCGGTGTGCGCGACCAGGACATGGTCGTGGCCCATAAACTCGCGCTCGACGAAGGCCTGCGCGGCGCGCTCGACAAGTTGCGGATCGTGCCCTGGCGGCAGGCCAAAGACCACCGACAGCGCCATAGGCGTCTTGGCGCGTCCTTGCGTGTCGCGCCCCGCCACGAAGGCCCAGCCATCGGCGAGCGCGTCGGCCTCCTCCCGGCCCTTGAGCATCAGGCCGCCAGGGCCCTTCAGCTCAAGGACGCCGCCCCGACTGATGTAGTTCAGATGGTCGGCCAGGGCCCGCTGCGTCCTCGGCCGGCCCGTGACCCGCACAAAGACCTCCGGCGCGCCGCGGGCGATGCGCTCCAGGCGCGCCCTTGAAAACCGCGCGGGCGACAGAACGGCCTCGGGAACCCGCCAGTCGCGCCGCCGATCGCGCCAGCGATCCTCAAAGCCTTGCGTGCGGCTCATCTCCAAAGCTTGCCTCCCAGTAGGAAAGATTGCCCTCGAACGCCCGGCGAAGACCTTTGACGGCGGCCCAAACCTCCGTGCGCGCCCGGCTGATCTGCGCCTCGACCTCGCCGCGCGGCGCAGGCTGAAGATTTATCCGCTGGAGCTCACGGGCGATCTCGCCCAGGCGGTCATGGATGGCGTAGAGCGCCAGCTCCTCGGACCTTAGGAACCGCGGTTCGCCGAAGACGCGCCGTCGAACGAGGGTGCGGATCCATGTGGAGACCTTCAGTCCGCGCGAGGCGGCCTGGGCGATGACGGCCTTCGTCTCCTCGGCTGACAGCCGCACGAAGGTCCGCAGGGGCCTGCCCTTGGGGGCCGGCAGGGGATCGATCCGCTGGACGGCGCTTTGCAGCAGGACCCGCAGAAGCGCGGTCCGCCCGCCGTAGTCGGGCGCAAGTGCATCAAGGCGCGCCTGGATCTCGTCGGACACGAAAAGTCGAAGGCTGGGCATGGCGTCCTGCGCTGGCCGAAGTCCTTCATTCATGTCCATCGGCCAGGCGGCGCTAGATGGTAGACTTACGCACTTGAACGCCGCGCCGCGATCGCGGCGGCGGATCGCTTTTCGAAATCTTCTCACGGCCGGGAGGGGCAAGCGCTATCGACCGCGCCGGCGCTGAGGCTCCCTGACCAGCTCGGGCGCGCGCGGCGGGGATGGGAGCGGCTCGAACCGCGCCCCGCGGGTCAGCCAGGCGGCCAGGCGGGTCCGGGCCGCCTCGATGAGCTGGGCCTGCGCCGCGGGATCGGCCAGCCGCCCACGCACGACCGCTTCGACCACCTTCAGCCGGGAGCGCACGCCTGGATCATCCGCCCAGGTCTCGCGAACCGCCGGCCTTGCCCGGTCATCGCGCCCGCCCGGCGCCATCGCCTGACCCGCCAGCTGTTGTTCCAACGCCCTGCGCTCGGGCGCCGCCGCCCGATAGCCGCGCACTTGGAGACCCGCCAGACGCGCCTGCAGCCAGACCTCGCGCCGGAATGCAGGCTCGCCCCGCACCGCCAGCGACGTCCAGCCGCGGTGCTGGGCGATGCGAAGGAGGTCTACGATGATCTGGGGATCGCTGCGCTCGGTGCTCAGCCGCCCGCCATGGTCCCGAAAGGCCGTCCGCTTGGTCGCCACGTCCGTAAAGAAGGCGATCGGCGCCCCAAGCGCCGTTTGCGAAGCATATCGCTCGACCAGTCCCTCCGGCAGGTCGCCGGGACCCTCGCCGAACGTCCAGCCGGCGACGCGTCGCCGGAAGGCGTCCAGGCGGTTCTTAGCCTCACCGGCCATGGCGCACCTTGTGGCCCTGAGCCGACGCATCGATGAACCGGTCCACCCAGGCGGCGACATCGGCGTCGCTGGCCCCGGTGGGCGGGAGCGGCTCTAGGCCCTCGCCGGCCAGCTGGCGCTCCACCAAGCTCAGTTCGTCCCCATTTCGCTCCCGCGGCAGACCGCCGGCGGGCGACTCGGGAGGGGGTGGGGGAACCAAGGCCGCAGCTGGATGGGGCGCCACCTTAGGCGGCGGACGGACCCGCATGGCGAACGCCTGCTCGCGCCAGTAGACGATCTTGCGCCCGCGTACCGGCGCCATGCCCGCGCGCAGCACCAAAAGGCGGCTTTCCTCCATCTGGATCAGTTCCTGCGGCAGCATGAGCGCACGCCGCTGGTCGGCCTCGCTGATGCTGCGATGGCCTTGCGAAAAGCCGCTGGGCCGGCTCTCAGAGCGGCCCTTGTAAGTCCAATAGCCCAAGCGTTCGGAGAGCGCCTGAGCGAGCTTGAGCTCCTTCGGCGCAAAGGCGATTTCCACCCCGCAATTGGCCATGATCTCCTCGGCGAGGTCTGGACCATATTCGGCGCGCAACTGCGCGGGGCTTTGCAGCACCGGCAACAGCCGAAGGCCGTAGCCGGCGACATAGGAGAAAGCCCGGGCGATCACCGCCGCATGGCCGAGCCTTGCGAACTCGTCCATCAGCACAAGGACCGGCACGTCGTGGCGGCCCGCGGCCGGCAGCTCTCGCGTATTGAGGTCAATGAGCTGTTGCAGCAGGAGGCCGAACAAGGGGGCCACCCGCGCCAGATTGTCGGGCGAAACACAAAGATAGAGCGAGACCCTGCGGTCGCGAAGCGCGCGCAGATCAAAGTCGCTCGCATCGGTCGCGGCCCGGACCCGCGGGTTCAACCAAAGGCCGAGCCGGCTGGTCAGGGTCTGCTTGATTCCCGCGAAGGTGTTTTCCGAGGCCGAGCAGAAGTCGGCCAGGGCGCTGACACAGGCCGCCGACAGGGGCCGGCCGGCCGCGGCGCGGTCGGCGAGCACCTGCGGCAGGCGAAGGCGTGGATCGCCGTTGGTGAGTTCGGCGTAGATCGCCCCCAGGCTAAACGCCAGCTCGGGCGTCTCGGCGACATAGGCGCCCACGCCAATGAAGCCGGTGCGCGCCGCCTCGGCCCAGAAGGCGTCGGCGTGCGCCGGCGCGGGAAACAACATGACGCTGAGCTTTTGCAGCTCATCCAGCACGGCGATGGGGTCGGTCCGGTCGATGTGGCCGAGAGGATTGAACCGGGCCGTGCGCCCCTGCGGCTCCAGGGGATCAAAGAGGACGACCTCCTGGCCATGGGCGGCCCGAAAGCCGGCGCTGGCCGCCCAGTTCTCGCGCTTGACGTCGAGCACCACCACCGAACCCGGCCAGGTCAAAAGGTTGGGAATCACCACACCGACGCCCTTGCCGGTTCGGGTGGGCGCATAGAGCATCACGTGCTCGGGTCCGCCGAAGGTCAGCAGCCGGCCGGCCTTCCAACCGAGCACGATGCCGGCCTTGGCGCGCAAACCGGCGCGCCCGACCTCGGACTCGCTCGCCCAGCGCGCCGCGCCATGCAGCGGGGGTCTTAAGCTACGCGCGATCCCGACGGCCGCCAGGGCGGCGGCGCCCAAGGCCGAGAGCCCGCCAACCGCCAGCCAACGGCGCACCTCAGGATCGCCGCGGAAATACCAGAACCAGGCCGGTATGGCGGCCGGGTCGATGTCGATGGAGAGCCGCTTCAGGCCCGCGAGCGCCACCACCGCGGCCAGGCCCAGCAGCAAGGTCGATGCGCCGGCGACGAGCGCCGTCACATACGCGGCCTTAAGCGGCCAGGGCGCGCTTGCGAACCGGGTCAAACCACACCTCGCTGATACGGAAGCGGCCGGCCTCCCGGCGCATCTGCACCACCACGTCGACCAGCAGGTGCAGCAGGCTGCGGATGTCGTCGCGGGCCAGGTCACGGCCGCCTTCGGACTCCTTCACCAGCAGTGTCAGCTGCTCGAAGGCCAGCATGGCGCTGTCGGCGTGGATGGTCGTGATGCTGCCGGGATGGCCGGTGTTGACGTTCCGCAGATAGAAGAACGCCGTTCCGTCCCGAAGCTCCTGCAGCAGGATGCGGTCCGGCCGCATGCGCAGCGCCGATTCCAGCAACTGCTTTGCGCCCACCCGTGCGAGCCCCTGGCCGTCCTTGGCGTAGAGCAGGTGCACGGAGTTGCGATGCGGGAGCGTCAGCTCTCGCGCATCCTCGATGGTCAGCAGGCGCTCATCCAATGGGATCAGCCGCACAAGGCCCTTGGCGAAGGTGGTCTTGCCCGACCCAGTGGCGCCGGAGATCAGGATGTTTCGACGCGCCTGGACCGCCAGACGGAAGAAAGCCGGCCAGTCGCCGGCGTCGCGTAAGCGCACGAGGCGATCTTCGGCCTCCGAAGGCTCGCCGGTGGCGACGGCGACGTTCTCGAAGAGGCCGGCCTCCTCGAAGGCGTCGAGATCGAAGGTCTCGGCCGAGGGCTTGCGGATGGTGATCGACAGGCGCTCCGCCGCCGGCGGCAGCACGATCTGGCAGCGCTCGCCTTCGGGCAGCACCGTCGAGCAGATCGGCGTCTCTTCGGTGACATCCTGGGCGGTGTAGGCCGCCGCGGCGCGGGCCAGCGTCGCGAGGTAAGTCTCCGTCAGCTCGGGCGCCTCGCACCACGACCACCCGCCCGTGCGCTCGATCCCGAGTTCGCCAGGTCGATTGACCACCAGCTCGGTGACGTCAGAGGGCTCAAGCGCCCGCTGCAAGGGGGCGAGGTAGTGGTGGAGAACAGAGGCGTCCTGGGCCACGCGCTCACCTCGCCTTCAGCCCATAGACGCCCGAGAAATCGAAGTCCTGGGCCACCAGGATCGACACCTCCGCGCCCTGCGGCTTCGTCAGCGTCGGCGGGATGTTGATTGAGCCTTGCAGGGCGATCCCCGCTGTATCCGAGGGCAGCCGTATCGTGCCGTATTGATTGCTGCTGTTCCCGGCGACGGCGTAGACCCCGTCATCAACGACCGACAACAACAGGGCGCCGCCGAAGCGGTCCCAGAAGTGCGTGTCGATATCGCCGCCGAAGCCGGCCCGACCCACGGGATCGGTGGCGGGCGATCCGACGCTGATCGCCACGCCAGCCGGCGTCACCGCGCGGGTCCAGAGCACGAAAAGCCGCTTCTGACCCTGGCGCATGCCCGAGCGGTATTCGCCGAGCACCCGCGTGCCCTTCTCCATGAGCACGACCGCGCCGTTGTCGGAATAGATGTCGCGTGGGATCAGGCAGCTCACATAGCCCGGCGCAGCGGTGTCCATGGCCGTCTGCAAGATGCAGGGGATCGACGCGCCGGCGAGGATCAGGAAGTTGCGGTCGCCGACCCGGGCCGCGCGGGCTCGGCCGATGGTCGAGCCCCGCCGCAGTTGGTCGAGTTCGGTGGGCTCGGCACCCTCAACGGGCGCGGCGGCGAGAAGCGGCCGGGGCACGTCAGTCGCGCCGCCGAGCCCCCCACCGCGACTGAAGGCGAGGATCGGCGCGCCGCGGATTTCCGCCAGCTCGGCCCGGCGTTGCGCCGCCGGATCGGCTGCGTTCCGCGAGCTGGGTTCCAGCGCCGGAACCTGCCGTCCGTCTGCGGCCGGGGTTAGCTCGGGCGCACCAGCCCCGGGCGCGGTCAAGGTCGGCGCGGATGCCGTTCGAAGCGGTTCGAACGGCACAACCTGGCGCGCCGGCTGCACCGGCGCGCTGTCAGACTTTGTCTTGTCCTTTCCCCAGGTGGCGGCGACGAACACCCCGCAGCCGACCACCAGCGCAGCCAACACCACCGCCTTGCCGCCGAAGCCGGAGCTAAGCCGTCCGGCGATCGGCGAGATCGAGCGCTCGACGGCCGAGGACGCGGCGGCATCCGACGTTCCATCGCGCGGTTGCGAGGCGTCGGTCATGGCCTTCGCCCTCCCGTATCGGTGCGTTCGACATCGGAGGCCGCCGTGCCGGTCCCAGGCCGGGAGCCGTACGGATCGAACGCCTCGTTGTAGATGCAGAGCACCTCGCGGCCGCGCCGCAGGCGCAGTTCGCGGGCCACGACGTGGACCACCACGAACTCGCCGCGCACGTCGAACGGGACCAGGCTCTCGGTCCCGCCCGCCTCCACCTGGTAGAGCATCGGCACCGGCTGATTGCCGGGGAAGCGCATGAGCGTGAACTTGCCATTGTCCGACACCTCCGACGGCTGCAAGGCCGACGCGCCCTGCACCGAATAGGCAAGGTTACGCCGGCCTTCGACCGCGGCGCGTTCGAGCTTCAGCTCCAGGATCTTGCGTTCAAGCGCGGCGGCCCCGGCGGACAGAGCCGCGGCAGCGGCCGCCTTTTCATCTTGTGGATAGCGGAAGCGCAACCCGAATACGGTGTCGCGGGTCGCTCGTGACGAGGATCCGGAACGCGTCGAGAGCTCGAATGTGTAGTGCCTTGGCGCGCCGCCGGGCCGGCTGGTGGTGACGATCAGATTCGTCGGACCACGCGGTGCCTTCGGCTTGACGAAGAGGATGTTCTTCTCGGCCGCCACATCCCAGCCGGTGGCGTCGCCCACCGCGACGTGAAGGATCGCTTCGTCTTTACCGAGCAGGATCTGGGTGGCGGTGCGGAAGACGCCGGTCACATGCACAACTGCCCAGGGGTCGTAGTCAACGACCTTGATGCGCGGGTCCGAGGGTCCGGGCTTCGGCGCGTCGAGCGCTTGGGCGCCGAGCGGCGTCGCGGCCAAGCCCAGGGCCAGGAGAAAGGCGAGCGAGCGGGTCATCGCACCACCTCCGGATCGGCGCGATAGCTGGTCACCTGGAAGCCGAGCGGGTTGCGCAGCCGGTCGGCCTCGGCCATCGGCGCCTTGGTGTAGATGAAGGCGACGGTGGCGATCCAATCGCTCTCGGTGACCTGCGTGGCCCGACGAGCCAAGCGATGGAACCGGACGCTCGCAACCCCGTCGGCGACAAAGCTGATCGCGCGGATGTCGATCAGCGCTTCGCCAGCGTCGCCATAGACAACCTGGGGACTGAGCGGATTGGCCGGACGGAAGGCGTCGCCCCAGCGCTGCTGCTCGGCCGGCGTCGACATGATCGACACCTGCCGGAAGTTGGCTTCCGCCGCTGGCGCCAGCCAGCTTTCCCGGGCGCGGACATACTGCGCCAGGAAGTGCTTGGTGACCGCCTCATCGTAGCCCAGCGGCTTTTCCGACTTGAGCGCGGTCATGACGTCGACGGCGCCGGTGGCGCGATCGACGCGCACAACGAAGGGCTCGACGGTCTTTAGCGGGCTGAGCGCCGCCACCGCACCGACCGCAACCGTCGCCACCAGACCCGCGAAAGCGGCCACGCCCCAGGCGAAGCGCCGCGACCGTTCGGCCGTCCTCAGCCGGTCGGCGTTCCAGCTCCTACCCTCCTCGAAATAGGCCTTGAGGTCGACGCCGGTCATCCGCGGCAGCTCCCGTAAGACGGTAGAGTCGAGAGCTTCTCTGGGGTCGCCGCAGCCTTCGGCGGCACGCTCGTTGACGGCGTAGCCGGGGCCAACACCGACCCATAGAGATTGGCCGGCCTCCGGTGCTTGCCATCGCACACTGGCGCGTAGGTCTTGCCGAGGCCGGCGCAGCCGCCCAGCGCCAGCACCATGATCAAGCAGACGGCTGAGCGCATCATCGAGCTCCCGCAGGCCGAATGGAGCCGCCGCCGCGCGGGGCGCTACGGGCCGCCTCCTGCGGTCCTTGCGGTGAGCCAGGCCGCGCCCCGCCGCGGAAGGAAGCAGCGTTGGCGAAGTCCGCCAGGCCGGCGCTGGCGCCGCCCGCGATGCCGGCGGCGATGGCCGGGGTCTGGAGGAAGAAGATCGACCCCAGGATGCAGAGAACGATGAAGAGGAGGCCGCCGGCCGTCGGATCGCCGCCGGCGATCTGGCCCCACTGGTCGCCGATCAACGACAGGATGAGTTGGAAGACGGTGATGATGAGCGCGAAGAGGACGAGGTAGTTCACCGCCTGGCTGAGCCAGCCGAAGAAGAACCGCCGCGTCGCCTCGAAGAGCGCGCAGGCGATGAAGATCGGGCCGAGCGCCACCAGCAGCGCCAAGGCCACCTTGGCGATCAGCACGACGCCAAAGCCGAGGGCCGCGGCCAGCGCGCCGATGATGTAGACCACGGCCGCCAGTATCCAGGGGCCGAAGTCGATCGGAGTAGCTCGCTCGGCGATCTTGTCCGCGAGATAGGCGGCTCTGTTGAAGAAGTCGTCGAAAGCCGCGCCGACGTCGGGCGTACCGGCGCCGCTGATCGCCTGGGTCAGGGTGTTGGGCAGGACGTGGAACAGCGGATCGGTGACCCAGCTCGAATAGGCCGTGGTGGTCGCCAGCATGTAGATGAGCGCCAGCTTCACGCTACGGATCGCGAAATCCACGAACGGCTCGGAGATGGACCCGCGCAGGATCGCGAACCCGTAGAGCAGCACGTACAACACCAAGGCCGCCCGGAGCGGTCCGGACACCACGTCGATGGCGGACGACACCCGCTCGCCGAGGAACACGGCAAGCTTGTCGTCCACGAAGCCGTAGGCCGGCTGGAAGATGCTCAGCGGCTCCAAGGGTCAATCCTTCAAAAAGCCCCTGCGGTAGGCTTCCATGCGTTTGGCGCGTTCGGCCGACGCCACGCCGGCCTCGGCGTTCGCGCACTCCTGGCCGCGGTGCGCGCCGACCCTGCACGCCTCGGCGACCTTCGCGGCCTCCTCAGGGTTGGCCTTGAAGAAGCTGGCGCTGCGCGGTTCAGGCGAACAGGCCGCGAGGCCAGCCAGCACCATGAGGGCAAGGACGCGGATCATCCCCCGAAGCCCCGCTTGAACGCGGCCATCCGAGCCGCTCGCTCAGCCATCATCCGCTCGCGTTCGCGCTGGGCTTGAAGGCGGTCTTCCGCCGCCTGGGCCATGGCCAAGCCCTGGAGCCGCATCTGGTCGTTGGCGATCATCGCCTGTTCGGTGGTCGCCCGGGCCTGAAGGTCGAGCACGGCGCGCGCGTTCGGCGCGGCGTCGATGGCGGCTTGGAGTTCCTTAAGCCCTTCAAGACGTTCCTTGCCGGCCGTCGCGACGGCCTCCCCAAGCGCCAGGTCGCGGGCGGCCCGGTCACCGGCGGCCTCGATGTCTGCGCCTAACGCGTCGCCCTCGGTCGGCGTGTAGAGGCGCGCCTCGGCGCGGATTTCGTCGGCGCGCTGGCCGATCTTGCCGAGCGCCGTCAGGTCGCCCTTGGCGGCGGCGGTCAGTGCGCTGATGTCCGGGAGCATGCCGCGCAGGTCCGGCAGGCCGAGCTGAGGGGCAATGGCGTTGACCAGGGAGCCAGTATTGAGGCTGTCGAACAGCTGCTTGCCTTGGGTGACCTGGGTCTTCAGCTCGTTGAGCTGATTGAGCGCGGTCTGCGCCTCCTCGATCAGCTTCACGTAGCTGGTCGGATCATGGACGATCATCTGGGCGTGAGCGGCCGAGCCGGCCAGCACCAGGCCAACAGCGGCGGTCGCCGCCATGAGCTTCTTCTTCATCGCATCGTCCTCCGGGCTTGGTGGAAGGGTTCGAGCCAACGGGCCGGATCGTCGCCATGCTCGGCGCGGACGCGGTCCAGCAGGTTCACGGTCTCGGTGCGGCCAGAGAGCACCGCCAGCTCATCGTCCAGGCCGTCGAGCCGCAACTCGGCGACGACGGAATCGAGCCCTTGGCGGATCAGGAACTGCCGCCGCTCGGGCGACAGCTCTTCGCGCACCAGCGCGAACTCGCGCTGCGTCAGGCCGAACCCTTCCACGTAGTGCTGGGCCTGGGCGTAGGGGTTCGGCAGGTAGATCTTGGTGACGCACTGTTCGAGGATCGTGTGGGCGATCTTCGACTGCATGGCGTCGGCAACCGACTGGGTGCCGAAGACCACAAAGGCGTTCTGCTTGCGGAAAGTCTTCAGGCCGTTCTTGGCCAGGTCCTGGAACGCCTCGTCGTCCAGCACCTTCCAGAACTCGTCGATGTCCAGCACCAGCCGGCGGCCATCCATCAGCCCGGCCAGCCGATGCAGCAGGTACATCATGATCGGCGTGCGGATTTCGGCGTGGTCCAGGAAGTGGGTGACGTCGAAGCCGAGGAAACGGGCGTCGAGCGTCAGTGCGTCCTCATCGTTGTCGAGCACCCAGCCGAGCGAGCCGCCCTTGCACCAGCGCTCCAGCCTGGCGCCCGCGCCGCCCGCATCCCGCTGGCCGAGCAAAGCGCGCAGCGCCGAGAACGAACGTTGCGCCGGCGGCAGCGGCGCCAGCGAGATGATCGCATCCTCAATGGCGCGTTCCTCCTGCGCCGTCAGCGCCCGCTCGTTGGGCGTCGCCAGCTTGCGGACAAGATCGGCCAGGAAGCGGCGGTTGGCGGCGTTGAAATCCAGCGCCTTCAGGGGCGCAAAGCCGGTGGGCTCGCCGATGTTGAGGACGAGGTAGGTGCCCCCGCTGGCGCGCACGAAGATCTCGGCGCCCCGATCCTTGTCGACGAACACCATCTGCGGCTCGAACTTCTCAAGCTGCGCCAGCATGAAGTTCTGCACCACAGTCTTGCCCGAGCCGGTGGGCCCACAGATGAAGGTGTGGCCGGTATCGCCGACGTGGAAGTTGAAGTGGAACGGCGACCCGGCCGAGGTGCGCAACAGCGCGACCGCTGAGCCCCAATGGTTCCCCGCCACCTTGCCGGCCGGATAGGTGTGGAAGGGTGCGAAACCCGCGAAATTCCGCGAGGTGATCGCCGCCGGCCGCACCCGGCGACTGAAGTTGCCGGGGAACTGCGCCCAGAAAGCTGCTTCCAGCGCCAGGTCCTCGCGCGCTGCCACTAGGCCGGAGTCGGCCAGCAAGGCGCGGGCGGCAGAGAGGTTGTCGGCGAGCTGGCGCGGATCGTCGCCATAGACCAGCAGGTTGGCTTGGTGGTCGCCCATGGCAAACCGGCCCGACATCAGCTCATCCAGCGCCTCGTTGAGGCCTTCGACCTGCGACGCGGCCCGGTCGCGCGCCGACAGCATCTGGTTCTGCTTGCGCTCCATGACGGCGCGAGCTGCGGGCTTAGAGAGGAAGGCGAAGGACTGGCTGGCGACCAACGGGAAGCGGGCCGAGAGCAGGCCGTTCCAAAGCCCTGGTCGCGTGGTCGCCGGGTATTCTTTGATTCCGAACATCCCGGCGTAGCGCGCCTCCGCGGCGTCGCGGATTTCGAGGGCCTCGCGGCCGAAGATGACGCGGGCGGTATAGATCGCGTTGCCCAGATGGCCGTGGATGAGCGGCACGCGCTCCCTGCGGCCAGTCAGGACCAGCCGCAGCACCTCCATCGGCTCGGAAAACCAGATGTCGTTGTGCTGATAGAGGCCGAGCGGCCGGACGCCGTATCGGCCGAGGTACTGCGCGAGGTCGCGGCCCGCGTCCTCCAGCCGACGAACCGCCTCGCTCTGATCGGAGACGGGACGGCGCTCCTTGGTCATCCAGGCGCCGAGCCGCTCGGCGGCGTCTCGGCCTGGATGCAGCACCAAGGTCACGAAGAGTTCGTTGACGAACATCTCCGACGCGCCAAGCCGCTTTCGGTAGCGGGCGTCCAGGGTCTCCGCGAACGCCGAGCGGAAGCGCCCCTCTGGATAACCGTGATGCTCGCGGCGAACCAGGTGATGCCACACGGCCAACCGATCATCGGCGAGGTTGCGCCACGCGCCGTTAAGCTTGGCGTGCAGGTCGTTGAGGTCGCGAATGTCCGCCGTCTCATAGCTCGCGCCGTCGAGTTGGAAGGTCAGCATCAGCGCCTGGGTGTCCAGCGCGATGACCTGATCGGTTACGTGGCGCGCATAGGGAAGTGAGGCGCGCGGATCGAGGTCCCGCGCCAGCACCGACGTTGCCGGCCGGGACTGAAGCGCGAGCCTAGCCACGCAGCGCCTCCGCCAGGGTGTAGCGCCGCTTGAGCGGCAGCGGCGTCGCCGAACTGCCGCCCCAGGCCGCACCGTTGCGGGACCGACCCTTGGTCTCGACGTACATGAAGAGCACGCGAAAGGCGTTGTGGTCGTGCTTGCAGATCGCCCGGAAGACCAGGTGCAGCGCTGGCGCGATCAGCAGCCATGCCGGCGAGTGGGCGGCGAGGAAGATCGTCGCCGTCACCATGACGTTGAGACCGACCGCCTCCATCGGCACGCCCGCGACCGTTGCCGGGCGCGTGCAGGCCAGGAACAGCATGTCCTCGGCGAGGCGCTCTTCGGGCTCAGTCGCCATGGCGTCAGCCTCCGCCCCCGCCGCCGGTGATGAGGTCGACGATCGCTGCGGCGCTGAAGATCACGATGATGCCGACGATCACCGTGCCGGCGCGGCGCAGGTCCAGATGCCCGAACATCCAGGCGATCCCGGTGACGATCACCGCGATCACCGCCAGGCCGCGGATGACGGTGTTGTGGAGCAAATCGATCAGGTTTTGAATGAAGCCGCCGATGTCGCCGCCGACCGCCTGCGCGTGCGCGGGATTGGCGGCGGCGACGGCAAGAAGGCACACGGCGGCGAGCCGTCGGGCGTTACGAGGGCTCATTCCTGGGCTCCGGGTTGAAGAGGCGCCGGCTGGCTCGTTCGGATCAGGAAACCGCCGGATCCGCCGGCCTCGCCGAACACGTCCAAGGCCGACCGCGCCGGCGGCGCGGCGGCGATCTCCTCCGAGCTTTGCGGTTCGGCGACCGACGCGGCCCTTATGGCCGGCACGATATGCACGGCGGCCTTCGTCACCTTCGCGACGTACCCGTTCCGAAAACCACGCTGATCGTCGCCCGTGTTGTACCGGGAGAGCGCGCGCATCAGCGCCGGCTGCTCGCCGAGCTCCGCGCTGGGCCGGTAGCCGGCCTGAAGCACGCGCCCGGCCGCCGCCAGATTGCGGCAGGGATCGAAGGCGGCTTCGACGCTCAGGCCGAGCCAGCCCAGGTTCTTGCTGTTGATCTGAGCGAGGCCGAGATCGACGCTGCGGCCCGCTGCGATCAGAGCTGACGCCTTCGCGGCGGCCTCCTGCGGCGTCGCCACCGACACGGCGATGCGCGGCTTGCCGTTCACCCCGATCGCCAGCGGGTTCATGCCGCTTTCGACCTGCACCACCGACAACAGGGTCTCGGGCGCGATGACGGGCGCGCATTGCCCAGCTAAATGCAAGAGGGTCGCTATGGATATGGGCATGCTCGCCTACGGCAAACTATCTAAGGCTGCGGCCTTGTGACCACGCCTCGATATTGCCGTTGCGCTAACAGCGCGCGCTATGCGTAAGTCTACTTAGAAGATATCCCTAAATTCCTACCGCTTGAACTTGACTCTTAATTTATTTGAACCCGCCCTCCCGAGACGTCCGTTGCGCATGGGGATCAAGGATGTGAATCATCAGTCAGAGAATTTATAGTCTCTGGCGATCCACGCTTCTGTTATTGGCGAAATCGAGCCCGTCTAGCCTTGAGCGATGCCTACGGCGGATGATCGACCGTCAGGCGTCCTTGGGTGCGATGGTGTCGAGATAGGCGCGGCAGCTCGTTTCGACGCGCCCCTGGAGGTCGGTCACACGGGCGACCAGCCAGGCCAGCTGTTCGTCGCTGATCTCGTAGTGCTCCGAAAAGCGCGCCTCCACGTAAGCGCGTCGCAGAAGCTCCCAGCAGCGCTTCTCGAAGCGGTTGGCCCGCGGCCAGACCGGGATCAGTTCGGGCGCCACCCGCTCGGCCTGCCCGCGCAGGAAGTTCAGGTTGTGCGACTTGGTCGAGAACAGCGTCTGGGTCAGCAGCACGCAGTGATAGTAGCGCTCGGCGGCCTGGTGGAGCTGGAAGGCAGCCTCCTTGGGCCCATCGTTGGCAATCATAAACTGTCCAGCGAGCAGGAACTTCCCCGCGCTCACGAACCACTGGTCAAAGTTCCCCTTCGCCTCCCGGTAGGCCTCTTGCGGCGAGAGCCTGGCCGGGCGGGCGAAGGGATGGTCGGGCGTCTCGTAGAGCACCACGCCTTCGCGCACGATCTCGACGAAGAACGGCCGACCGCGGCTCAGTTGGCGGTTCACGTCCGCCAGCGAATGGACCAGGAAGTGCGCAGGCGCGCTCAGCGTATGGGCGACATCGAACGCCTGCTCCAGGCTGGCCTCGGCGTCCATCCAATAGTCGGTGACGTCGGTGAAATCGTCGTGGTTCACCACCACCAAGAGGTCGTAGTCCGACTTGTAGCCGCCCACCGGATCGTCGACCCAGCCGCCCCGCGCATAGCTGCCGAAGAGGATCACCTTCAGGATTCGCCCCGGCCCACGCGCCGGAGCCTTGCGCTTTACGGCGTCCTCGAACGCGCGGAAGAGCACCTCCAGAACCTGCGTCAGGTCCCGGCTCTTGGCTTCCGGCAGATGGTCCAGGCTCGTCTTCATCACTCGAATGGGCGCGTCAAAGCTCGGTTAGGTTGAACCCCCTTTTAGTCTACGCCGACTTCCCGCCGTCCTGCGAGGGGCGCTGCGCCTGAAATCCCGGTCAGGATCGACCGCAGGCGTTAGCGCTTCGAGGACCGGCTCAGATCGATTTGGCGCCATGGCCCTCCCGGGATGATCTCGGAGATCATCCACCGCCGATAGATATGTGTCGACAAAATTCCGTTCCCCTTGCCCAAAAATTGAATAGTCCGACAAACTCTTTCGGAAAGTCCGCCACTTTTTGACGGTATATCTTAGTATCTATCTCATGCTTCCTGGTGCATCAATTGAAATTGAACAGAACAAGGGGTTCTTATTCGAACCATTTCCGACGAACCTGCGCGCGCCCGACCGGATAAACCCATGCAGCGGAATGGGACGCAATATGACGATCTATATCCCCTCAGTTCCACGGAACTGCGCCGTACAAAATCAATCCAATATCTCAGGCGACCGTATCCATACTGCTCGGAATGCGCGCTCGACCCCGAACATCACCCGACGCCAGTTGCAGAGCCTTTACTGGGTGCAGGCCGGAAAGAGCGCGACCGATATCGGCTGCATACTTGGCCTCTCGCCCAGGACGGTCGAGGCGCATCTGGCGCAAGCGTGCAAAAGGCTTGGCGTACGCACGCGTATCCAGGCGGTTCTGCGGGCCAAGGACATGGGCCTGCTGGCGGACGGCGAGCCGAATCGGCCCCCCTCGGCCGGCTGAGGCCCGCGAACACGGCGCCGGGGAGCCTCGCGCGATCCACGAGCGCCGGTCTCGGCCGAGCGCGGCGAACGGACTTCAGCTTCCTGCGAAGCGTCGCCCGCGAACCGGCCGGCGCGCAGAGTCGCCGTCATGATCGCCGCCAGCCAGCTGAAGGATTTCGCGGGCCTGCGCCTGGCCGCCCCGGACGCCGGCGGCTTCTTCCCGGAACTGGCGGCCGCGGGGTCGGCGCTCGGAACCTGCAACCCCGCCGCCCTGGCGCTCGGCGGCGCCGTCGTGGCCGTGATCGCCGCGATCCGCCGGCTCCGCCCGGGATGGCCTGGCATGCTGATCGCCGTCGCGCTCGCCAGCCTCGCGGCCGCGGCCCAGCGCCTGCCCGTCGAGACCATCGGCACCAGGTTCGGCGGCGTTCCGAGCGGCCTGCCGGCGCCGGCGCTTCCGCCGCTTCATCTGCTGGCGGCCCGCGATGTGATCTTGACCGGCGCCGCCTTCGCGCTGCTGGGCGCTGTCGAGAGCCTGCTGTCGGCCAAGGTGGCCGACAGCATGACGCGCCGGCGCCACCGCTCAAACATGGAGCTGGTGGCCCAGGGCCTGGCCAATGTCGGCTCGGCGCTGATGGGCGGCATCTGCGTCACCGGAACAATCGCCCGCACCGCCACCAACGTGCGGGCGGGCGCCAAAAGCCCGGTCGCGGGGATTCTTCACTCGGTCTTCCTGCTGCTGTTCATCCTCGTGGCCGCGCCGCTCGCAGCCTATGTGCCGCTGGCCGCCCTCGCCGGCGTCCTGCTGGTGGTGTGCTGGAACATGGCCGAGAAGGCCGAGTTCATCCGCCTCCTGAAGCCATGGCGTTCCGGCGCGGTGGTGCTCGCCACCTTCGGGGTGACGCTGGCCCGCGACCTGGCCACAGGCATCATCGCCGGGTGTCTCCTGGCGGCGCTCTTCGCAGCGATGCGCCGCCCGATCGCCGCGGAAGGCGACTGATGGCGCAGTACAAACGCGCCTAGCCGATCGGGCAGGTCACGATGGTCCGCAGGCCCGGCTTGTTGTCCTTGTTCTCCAGGCGGCCTTCGAGCTGGCCGACCATGGCCTTGAGCATGCGGCTGCCGAAGCCTTCGCTGGAGCTGGCCTTGCCGCGGCCCTGGTCGGCGACGATCAGGCGCAGGTCGTTGCGGTGCTGCTCCAGCGTGATCTCAATAGGACCGGGCGCGCCAGCGTAGGCGTATTTGTTGGCGTTGATCACGAGCTCCGTCAGTATCAACCCCAGGGTTACGGCCTTGTCGGTGGCGATCAGGATCGGGGCGGCGCCCAGGCGAATCTGGCCGGCCCACTCTGCGCCCATCGACGCGCTCATCTCCTCGACCAACTCCTCCAGATAGCGCGACAGATCGACCGTCTCGATCTGGTCGCCGCGGTAGAGCCGGCGGTGAACGAGGGCGACCGCGCCGAGCCGCCGGCGGGCCTCCTCGAAGGCGGCGCTCATGCGTTCGTCGGCGAGTTCGCGCGATTGCAGACCAAGGAAACTGGAGACCAGCTGCAGGCTGTTCTGCACCCGGTGGTTCACCTCCTTGAGCAGGATCTCCTTCTGACCCAGCAGGGCTTCCTTATCGGCGACGGTCTCGGTGAGCCGCTGGTTCAGCTCGCGCAGGCGCCGGCGCTGGCGGACGTCCAGGATGGCGTTGCGCAAGCGCTGGGCGCCCTCCACCTCGGCGGCGGTCCAGCGCTGGGCGACACCGCGCACTGTCTCGCTCCAGGCCTCGAAGGAGGTGCGGGGCGTCAGCTGCTCGCCGGGCTTTACGTTCACCGCCTTGTGCGGATTGCCGGCCCAGTTGACGTGCTCGATCTCTTCGGCGCGGAACCACAGGATCACGCAGGGCTCATCAACCGAAACCGTCGTCGCCACCACGCCCGCGCCGCGTTCGCGGAAGGTCGCGGCCGGCGGGTAGAGCTTTTCGAAGGTGTGGCTGGCGACCACGGCGGCCGGCTGCTTCAGCGCCCAATCGGCGACGGCGCGGACGTCGCTCTCATGCGGCAGCTCGCCCAGCGTCATCAGCTCGCCGGCGCGCAGGATGGCGACCCCGTCGGCCGACAGCATCCTTCTGAGGTCCGGCAGGCTCTCGGCGAAGTGGGCGTCCAGCGATCCCTCGCCGCCCAGCCGCGCGGCGATGTCGTCCTCGAAGCTGCGCAGGCGGATGCGCTCGCGATAGGCCTCGGCCTCCTCCTTGGCCTTGATCTGGCGGGCGAGGCCCCCGGCCAGGGCGCGGGCGGCGCCGCGAATATCGTAGGGGAGAAGCTTGGGGGTCGAGTGGTGACAGGCGATCAGGCCCCACAGCACCCCGTCCTTGACGATGGAGACCGAGGCCGAGGCCCCGACGTCCATGTTGCGCATGTACTGCAGGTGGATGGGCGAGACGCTGCGCAGCACGCAGTCGCTCATATCCAGCTCGGCCGCATCCCCAAGGGGCGGGAACATCGGCGCGGGCGTGTAGCGGATATCGGGGATCACCCGCACGAGGTTGCGCACATAGAGCGCTCGGGCCTGCACCGGGATGTCGGAGCCGGGAAAATGGTGGTGCAGGAAAGAGGGGAGATCTTCGGACCTGTCCTCGGCCAGCACGGCGCCCGCGCCGTCGTCGAGGAACTGGTAGACCATCACCCGGTCGTAGCCGATCAGCCGCCGGAAGGTGACCGCGGCCCGCTCGCAGAGGGCCTGGACGCTCGAGGCCCGCTCGAAGGCCAGCGCCGCAGCCTCCAGCTCGCTGAGGATCTGGGCGGCGGTGACCGCGCCTTGAGCCGGCTCCAGTTCGACGATCAACCAGGGGTCGGAGACGTGGGCGCTGACGTCCAGCTCCACCCCGCCCGGCGCGCGCCAGCGGCCGCAGTAGTTGCTGACAGCCACCGAACTGGTCAGCCGGCCGAAGTCGCCCGCGAACGCGTCGTCCAGCATCTCGCCGAGCGTGCGGCCCAGCCAGGCCTTACGGCCGATCAGCCGGGCGACGTCGCCGGCGGCATGGACGATCTCCTGGCTGGTGCGGTCGGCGACCAGCATCACGCCGTGGGGCTGGATGGCGCCAGGACTGTGGATCGGTTCGCGGTCGCAGTCGGTCAGGTCGACCTGGGAGATGGGATGTTCGTTCATGCGGTCGCCTCGTCGCCGCACAGCGCCGCGGCGACCCAGGCGAACCCCGCGATCGCCCCGGCGACCATGGCCTCGGATGCGCCGGGCGCTGCGCTCTCGCGATCGAGCACCTTGATGAACGCGCCCCAGCGCTCGCCGGACTGCGTCTCGTAGGGATCGAGGAAGCTAAGGCCCTCCGCGCCGACGCCGGATCCGGCGAGCCGCTTGCGGATCACATGGCCCCCCAGGGTCGAGCTTTCCAGCACATAGAAAAGGCCCAGCGCCTCGGGCGCGTCGCGCAAGCTTGGCGGCGCGGGCGGCGGGGCGGCGGCGACATTCGGCAAGGTCGCCAGATCGCGGCGGAAATGCGCGTCGCGGCGGCGGCCGGCGTAGTCCAGCCCTGGCATATCGCCCAGCCAGGGCGCCAGGGATCGGTCGGCGCTCGCGTGCATGGCTTCGAAGCGTGCGACCAGGCCGGCTCGGGTCGTCGGCGCCTTCAGGTGACTGAAAATGTCCAGCCGGCGCTCCAGACGGCTGTGCGCCTCCTTCGTCGCGGCCCGCAGGCGGAAGGCGATTTCCGGGGTCATGGTCGAGCGATCATTCCATCAATCTTAGGAAGGCCGTCGGCCCTCGTCCTTCGGATAGGCGACACATCGAGGCCGGATGATGACGCCCCAAACACCACTCTAAGCGCCGATATCGCCTGACCAACGGCCAGAGTGCGCCTTTTGGCGCAGGCCTGAAGTCGCCATCGAATTTCTGAATCATGGCTACGCTTGGCATGGACGTAGGGCATCGGGTACAGGCGATAGGCGATCATCAGTTCCTGATGAATACTCAAGGTTGTTCGTATCGGCCGGCCAGGCTGGGCTTTCAGCCACGTTTGTAAGCGAGATTGTTCAAGGCGATGGCGAACTTTACCGGCACGGCCGGCTCCGATGTCTTCTACGGCGGGCCGGAGGCGGACGTCGCTGCGGGCTTGGGCGGCGACGACTATCTCTTGAGCGGCGCTGGCGACGATATTCTGGACGGCGGCGATGGGGCGGACCTGTTGGTCGGCGGCTATGGCGCCGACATCCTCGACGGCGGCGCGGGCGACGACCGGATCAACGCCGGCCGCGACCAGATCGATTTTGACTATGACCGGGCCGTCGACACCTTAAGGGGCGGCGCGGGCGCCGACCTCTTCCAATTCGAGTTCGCCTACGAAGGTCGGCCGGGGAACCTGGACTCTATAGATCGTGTGCTGGATTTCAGTCCCAGCGAAGGCGACCAGGTCCAGCTGGCGAGCTATGTGAATCGCCCTCTCGCCTGGGGCGGGGCGATCGCCACCCCGGGCTTCAGCCTGACGGCCGGACAGAGCTTCGGCAGGGCGTTCGGCGCGAGCCATCAGGGCGTCTTCACCTGGACGAACGGCTCGACCACCTACCTGATCATCGACACCGACGGCGGCGATACGCTGGACGCCGGCGACTTCGTTGTGGCCTTCGAGGGCGCGCCGGTCCTTGGTCCGTCCGCGCTCTTTCCGCTCGGCGATCTGCAACATCTCGGCGGTCCGGGCGATGATGTCTGGTCGGGCGAGGCGGGCGACGACATCTATTTCGGCCGCGACGGTGACGACACGGCGTCGGGGCTCGGCGGCGACGACCTGCTGGACGGCGAGGGCGGCGACGACGTCCTGAACGGCGGTGAGGGTCAGGACATCCTGGCCGGCGGGGCCGGCGACGACGAGTTGGATGGCGGCGCGGGCGACGATGTGCTGTTCGCGGGAGGGCGGCTGGAGGTTCCCCAGGTTGTAGCCGCCGCTCTTGAAGCCCTCCGAATAGGTCGCGTAGAGGAACAGGTCCTCGCTCGGGCGGTATTCCAGCGTCACCGAGGGGTTGAAGTCGCTCCAGGACGCGCTGGTCTGGCGGCGCGCGCCAGGCGGGGTCGAGGGGAAGATCGCGACATACGGCGGCCACGGGGTGACCGGGTCGATCTTGTTGGCCTCGTCGATGGACTTCTTCTCGTCGCTGTAGCGGCCGCCCAGGCGGATGGCGAAGGCCTCGCCCAGCCGCAGGCGCACATGGCCGAAGACCGCGTAGGCCTTGGTGTCAATGTAGCCCATGCCGAAGAAGCCCTGGCGCAGCCCCGACGGCAGCGGCAGCGGCGGCGGGGCCAGCACCAGCCGGTCCAGCGGAATCCGCGTGCCGCCGAACAGGTCCTCGTCAAAGTAGTAGGCGCCGATCATGAGGTCGCCGCCGCCCCAGTCGCGGCTGACGCGCAGCTCCTGGCTGAAGGTGTCCGACCGCTCCTCCTGGTCGTAGTAGGTGAGCGGCGCGCTCGTGGCGTCCAGGTCGCTGACCACGCGGAACTCCGAGCGGCGCAAGCCGGTGATAGAGGTCACCTCGAAGCCCGCGATCTTCGTCTCGACGTGGGCGGCGAACCCATAGAACTCGCGGTCGTTCCCGGGGCCGATGTCGGCGGCGGAGTCGCGCGGGTCGGTCGCCACGCGGCCGCCCGTCACGAGGCCCTTCAAAGGCGCGCCGGGGAGGCCCTGGACGGGCTCGGGCAGGCTGCCAGGGCCGAACAGGTGGAAGCTGTAGGCGTGGTCCTGTTCGGTCATGTAGTCGCCTGACAGGGTGACGCGCAGCCTCTCCGAGGGTTCGAACACCAGGCGGCCCTTGACGGCGCGGGTCTGCATGTCGTCGACCGGCAGGCCGTTCGTGATGTTCCGGCCGTATCCGTCGTGGTCGTGCGTCTGAAACGCCAGGCGAAAGCCGACGGTGTCGGCGATCGGCCCGCCGATCGCGCCTTCCACCTTGAAGAGCTCGTAGCTCCCCACCGTGCCGGTGAGATAGCCGTTCATCGCCGCGCCGGGATCGCGGCCGATGACGTTGATCGCCCCGCCGGTGGCGTTACGGCCGTAGAGCGTGCCCTGCGGCCCGCGCAACACCTCGATCCGCTCAATGTCATAAAGCGCGCCCAGCGCGGCGGCCGGGCGGCTTACATAGACCCCGTCCAGGTGATAAGCGACGCGGCCCTCGCCCCCGACCGTGGAGTTGTCGAAGCCGATGCCGCGGATGGCGATGCGGGCGTTGCCGGTCGTCGCGCCGAAATTGACGTTGGGCAGCAGCTGCGCCAGAGCCTCGACGCTGGTCACCTGCTGGCGCTGGAGCTGCTCGCCGGACACCGCCGAGACGGCCAGGGCGGTGGTCTGGAGGTTGGTTTCCCGCTTCTCGGCAGTGACGACCAGCTCCTCGATCAGGGCGCCGTCGCCCGCCCGCGCCTGGGCCGCCGCCCCCGTGGCCAGGCCGACGGCCAGGCACCCCGCAGATACGCCCGCGAACAGTTTGCCGCGCATGGCGACCCTCCCCGTTTCCTCGCCTCGTCGCGGCTTTGGCCGTCTTCGAGTCCGCAAGCCGCGGATGATTAGAGTTAGTCACTCGTTCGACTTATCGTCAAGCCGGAATTCGAACGGGTGACTAACTCACGCGGATCGCCCATGCTGCGCGGGTCGAACGACTCGGAGGATTGGATGGCGGCGCCGAAGGGCGGGACTCGGGAGCGGATCCTCAACGCGGCCGAACAGCTGTTCGCCGCCCGGGGCTATGACGGCACCTCGACCCGGGCGATCGTCGCCAAATCGGGCGATACGATCGGTAGCGTCAACTACCACTTCGGCTCCAAGGAGAAGCTGCTCAGCGAGGTGATCCAGCGCCGTTGGGACGAGGTCGCCGAAGCCCGCCGCGCCGCCTACGCCGAGGCCACGGCCAGGGCGGGCGGGGCGCCGACGCTGGAAGCCGTCGTCGCCAGCATCGTCACGCCCTACCTCGAGCGCGCCATGCGGGGGGGCAAGGGGTGGCGCAGCTACGCCCTGCTGCAGGCCCGGGTGCTCTATTCGGAGAAGACCTACACCGCCGCCTTGAAGGCGCTCAGCGAACCTCTGGCACGCGAATTCCTGGGTTGGCTGCGCAACGCCCTGCCCGACGCCAAGCCGGCTGACCTCGGCTTCGGCTACCAGTTCATGATCGGTTGCATGGTAGAGAGTTGCGCGGAGATCGAGGTCAACCGGATCCGACGCATCACGAACGGAGTCTGTGACGCCGCCGACTTCAACCAAGTGAATGACCGCTTGCTGCGCTTCATCAGCGGCGGCGTGCGCAACCTCATCGACGACTGACGGAAGCGCCCTGCGCACGGACGGCGCTCGCGGCTCGGTCGGACCGGAGGCCGCCCGATCTGGCGTCCGCACGGCCATCACCTTTACAGCCGATCATGTTCTCGGCGGCGCACTCACCCCCGGGGAACCGAGGTCGGCGCTGACTTCGCGGGGAATGCCGCCGTATCGGGCGCTCAGGCGTTTGTCGGTTGCGGGGAGGCGGAGATGACCGGAACACCGACCCTATTCGTCGGCAAAGGTATTTCGGCGCGACCGCGATCACGGCCATGCCAAAGCCCGGCATGATCCATGACGTCTACGGCCTTCCCGAGAGATGGACTTAGATCGCGACTCGTTGGGGGCTGGACCATGAACCTGAGTCGGTCTAGCGCACATCAACCGCACGGAAGTCTGTGATCTCGACAAAACAATATTCAGCAGCTACCGCGCCGCCTCCCATCCTTGAGAACGCCAAGGATTCAGATCAGCCTAAGGCGTCAAATTTTCTTGGGATTCCCTATCGAGAGGGAGACATCCGATCCCACAGATTTCATCGGATTTGCTTATTCAGAGTCAGTATCGTTGAACTTACCGCTCCCTTGCAGCCATCTCGACACGGATCGCACCTGCTTGAGTTCCTTTTCCAGGACGCCGAAGGCTGCGGACAAGGCTTCCACGATGGCCTGAGGGCGCAGCAGGGCGATCTCCTTCCCTTTGCTGTTGAAGAGTTCGTGCGTGTGAAGAACCGTCAACATGACCAGTTTGTTGTCGATGCAAGACAGCGCGAAATCGGGCGCGCCAAACTTCACACTGGCCAGTAGGGCGTATGGGTCGGCGTCGGTGACCTGGGCGAAGCGGAAAATCCGTTCGACCTTAAGGCGTCCTTCGCCGGCTTCGAACCGCTCATAGGAACGCTTCTTCAACCCCATAAGGTCCGCCACCTGCTGCACCGTCATACGCCGGTGGCGCCGGATCGCCCTAAGAACGCTCGACAGGGCCTCATCGCGTTCACGGGTTCCGTCCGAAGGAGAAGCGGGCATTCACGATCCGAGCGGACAACTCAGCCTTTTAGGACATCTGACAACACCTCAAGGTCGCCAATCCAGATCAAAAGCGCAAGCCAGACCTGTTGGTTTCTGGCCCGGTGGGGTGATTGGTCAAGGATGTCGCTGAATCCGGAGAGTTTAGAAGGCTTTCACCCATTCACTCAAGGGCGACATCTTGTAGATCTCCGCCACTTTCTTGCGGACCTTCCGAACTATCTTGTCGGACCTGACGAATATACTCGAATCCATCTCGACACCCGCCTGCTTTTGGAGACAGTCTGCCCCGCCGCGCCGGAGGTTATGATGGCGAGCAAACGCCCGGATTCGTTCAAGATTGCCCTCGATGCACTCCGAAGCGAGTTGCGAGGCGGTGTTCACCCGACAGGAGCGCGCCTCACCGCCAACGACATCACCGCCCGCCTTTCCCTCAGCGCCACCCCCGTGCGCGAGGCGCTGTCGCGGCTGGCGGGCGAGGGACTCCTTCAGGAGCGCCGTGGGCAGGGTTTCTTCGTCCCTAGGCTGACCGAACGGGATATCGTCGCTCTTCTACGACTTCAGATGGCGCTGTTGCTGATCGCCTGCGACGGCCACCCTTCCCCCGTCCAGCGCCTCGATCCGCAGCGGCTGCTTGCAGCGACGCCGACGCCGCCCGATCCTCAAAGGGCCAGCGAGCGCCTGCTCCGCGGACTGGCGGCGGCCATGAGCCCGACGCTCGCACAACACATGGGCCGCCTACAGGACCAGCTTGCAGCGATCTGCAGGCTCCACGAGCACGCTCCCGCCCTTTGGGACCAGGATTTCGCGGCGCTCACAGAGAGCCTGGAGCGGCGCGACCCCCATGAGGTTCGCCAGGCGCTACGCGAGACCTTCACTCGATGGATTGACGCTGCGCCTCATCTGGCGCGTCTTCACGAGGCTGAGCGAGATATAGATCCGATATAGTTTGAATATACCACGCGCAGGGCGTCGATTTCTCCAGTCGCAATCGCGACAACCTCAAACAGGAGACATTCATGCCCACGATCGATGAACATTCGCCAGTCGAACTGATCTGGCTCGGCGACGCCAAGCTGGAGACCAACTCACCGACGGGCCTTCGGGAGGAGGAGGTCAATCCCGAAGAGTACTACGACGAGTAGAACCGCCGCGGGCGCCGTAAGGCGCCCGCGCTCCTCGCCGGTTCCTGTCATGAGCCTCTCCGGACCACCGCCCAAAAGACTCGGCCGCGAAGTACATGCGATCTCGATCGACGATGACATCGTCATCCTGGATCTCGAACGCGACGCCTATCTCTGCCTGCCAGACACCTATGCGCCCGCCGAAGGGGTGAGCCTCGCCGCGGCGCTTTCTGCGGCTGGGTTTCCGGTCATCGATGACCCGGATGGTCCATCGCCCTACGCGCTCCCGGCGCTGCCGCGCGCAGATCTGGGAAACCCTATCAGCTACGGATTTACCCCGACGGATATCGCCCGCGCCGCACAGGCGACCTTGGACATCCTGATCTGCTATCGCGGCCGCACGATTTCACAACTCATCAAGATCGTCGAAAGCGCGCGCACGCCAGGAAGCGCCCATGGCCCCGACGCGCGATCTCTAGCCCGCCAATTCCAACGATGGGTTGTATTGCCGCCAGTGCCGGCAAAGTGCCTGGTCAGATCGTTCATGCTCCTGCGCCATCTCCAGCGCCATGGCGCGTCGGCGCAATGGATCTTTGGCGTGCGGACTTGGCCGTTCCGCGCCCATTGCTGGGTGCAGAGCGGCGACGTCGTCCTGGACGACTACTGGGAGCGCCTGATCCCCTATCGGCCGCTTCTGGCGGTGCGCGCCTGATGGCCTACGTCGCGATCTACTGGTCGCCGGCTTGCGGCACGGCGAACGCGCAAGCCGACACAGCCCTGCGGCGCCTGCAGGCCCAACAGGACTGGACGGTCGCGGGACGCAGCGAGGGATTGGTGGTCCT
>JADZBR010000124.1 GCA_020852035.1 Caulobacteraceae bacterium | reverse complement strand
TCGCTGACGCCGACCAGATCCTTGTGCTGGACGACGGCCGGGTGATCGAACGCGGCACGCATGACGATCTTCTCGACCAGGGCGGCGTCTATGCCCTGATGTGGCAGCGCCAGGTGATGGAAGAGGAAGAATTCGCCCCCCCGGCCGAGGAAGAGGCCGCGCCCCAGCAGGCCTATGCCGTCGGCTGACCCGGCGTCCGTCGGGCGCGTGAACCCTGCAAGATGACAGGCTTTTTCCTTTGACCATCCGGCGGGTCGGCATCATTCTGCCCCCAACCCTCAGGGAGTGGGTGATGCTCGTCCGGCGTCTCGGTCTGGTTCTGGTCCTCTGGTTCTGCGGCGTGACCGCCGCGCTGGCGGAAAGGCGCGTGGCTCTGCTGATCGCCGCCGAGGATTATGATTTCGTCCGCCCGCTGGAGAACCCTGCCAACGACGCCCGCGCGCTGGAAAAGGTGCTGGAAAGCCTTGATTTCGAGGTCTTCGTCGAAACCAACCGCGACCTGAAGCGCACCCGCCGCGCGCTGGAGGACTTCAAGGAAGACGCCGCAGGCGCCGATGTCGCGCTTCTCTTCTACGCCGGGCATGGCGTGGCGCTGGACGGGGTGAACTACCTTCTGCCCACCGACGCCGACGCCTCCTCTGCCGCGAAGCTGGCGGAAACCGCGCTCCCGCTCTCCGAGGCGCAGGAAGCGATCCAGTCCGTCGCCCCCGTCGCCATCATCCTGCTCGACGCCTGCCGCGACGACCCCTTCTCTGGCGGCGGGAAAGAGGGCAGGGGGGCCGCCGCCCTTGACGACGACCCGCCCGAGGCCCCGAAACCCGCCTCCGGCCTTGGCCGCATGGGCCGTGCCGATGGCGTCCTTTTTGCCTTTTCCGCCGCCCCGGGCGAAACCGCCTCGGACGGCGACGAGGACAATTCCCCCTTCACCGCCGCCCTCGTCCGCCATTTCGCCACCGCGGGGGTCGAGCTTCGCACCGCCCTGACCCTGGTCCAGCAGGATGTCTACGACCGCAGCCGCGGCAAGCAGCTGCCCTATATCGAATCCGGCCTGCCCGAACTGGTCTTCATCTCGGGCCAGGGGGCGCAGACCGAACGCGACCAGCTCCTGATCGCGATGGCCGACCTCACCCCCGAGATCCGCGCCGAAGTGGAAACCCTTGCCGCCGACCGCAACCTGCCGCTCGCGCCGCTCTATGCCGCGCTCCTCTCTGCCGATCTGGGCAGCCAGACGCCCGAGGAACGCGCGACCATGCTGCTCGGCGCCGCGCAATCCTACGAACAGTTCCAGTCCGAGCTGCAGAAGTTCCAGTCCGACGACCCCCGCGTCGCCGCGCTGCGCGCCCAGGCCGAGGAACAGCTGACCCTCGGCGCCTTCGATTCCGCCCGCGCGCTTCTGACCGATGCCGCCGCGATCGACGCCACTGCCCGCACGACGATCAAGGAAACCTACCTCTCGCGCACCCTGTCCGAGGCCGCGACCCACCTTCTGAACGCCAATGCCGCCAAGACCGACCTGCGCTACGACCTCGCGGTCTCCGACCTGCTGAAAGCCACCGCGCTTTACGCCGAAGTGGCCGGGGATATGGATCGCGACGCGCAATTCTCCTACGTCGGCGCGCTGACCAGCCTTGGCGAATTGCAGCTCGTCCTCGGCGACACCGAGGCCGCCTGGGCCGCCTACAACGAACGGGCGACCTTCGCCAAAAGCCGGGTCGAGGCCGATGCCACCGATGTCGAATGGGTGCGCGAACTGGTCTGGTCGATGAACGACCTCGGTTCCGTCCTCCAGCAGCAGGGCTACCTCAAGGAAGCCGAAACCGCCTATTCCTCGGCGCTGGAATTCTCGGCATGGCAGGCCGCCCAGCGCCCCGACGATCTCGACCTGATGCGCGACCGGCAGGTGGCGGTGAACCGCGTCGGCTCGATCCGGCTCGCGCGCAGCAACGCCTCCGGCGCGCTCGAGGCGCATGTCGAGGCTCTGGGCATCGCCCAGGCGCTTCTCGACATGGACCCGGCCAGCGTCACCTACCGGATGGACATCTCCTTCACCCAGGAACGCATCGGCGACGCCAAGCTTGAACTCGGCGACAAGGAAGGCGCCCGGGCCGCCTTCCAGACCGCGCTGGATCTTGCCGAGGCGCTGGCCAGCGAATTTCCCGGCGATGTGGTGATCCGCCGCAATCTCTCGGTCAGCTACGAACGCATCGGCGACATGCTGGTGGACGAGGGCGACTACCCCGCCGCGCTGGAAACCTACGGCAAGGGGCTGACGATCCGCGAGGAACTTGCCGCGCTCGACCCGGACAACAAGCCGCGCCAGCGCGACCTTGCGATCAACTTCGACCGGATCGGCGACGTCCAGCGCTACATGGGCGACATGGATTCGGCGCTGATCTCGCACCAGGCCGCCATGTCGATCCGGCAGAACCTTGCCGCGCTCGACCCGACCAACATGGTCTGGCAGAAGGACCTTCTGGTCAGCCTCGACCGCATGGGCGACGTCTATTTCGCCGACAACGATTTCGTTGCCGCGCTGGAGATGCAGGAAGAGGCCCGCCGGATTTCCGAGGGCATGGTCTCGCTCGATCCCGAGAACCTGTCGCGCCAGGCCGACCTGGGCAATGCGCTGCGCAAGATCGGCGACATCCGCAATGCGATGGGCGATCCCTCCGGCGGGCGCCAGGCCTTGCAGGCGGCGCTTGACCTGCGGCTGTCGCTTGTCGCCGCCGATCCGACGTCGCAGCGTTATCTGAACGACGCCGCCGCCTCGTTGTCCCTGATGGCCGAACTGGATCTGGCCGAAGGCGATGCCGCCGCCGCCGAACCGCTGATCGCCGATGCCGTGGCCAAGTTTGCCCAGCTTGCCGGGGCCGCCCCCGGCGACGTGTTCATCCTGCGCGACCTCTCGCTTGCCCAGAACATCCACGC
>JADZBR010000123.1 GCA_020852035.1 Caulobacteraceae bacterium | reverse complement strand
GACATTATGCCCGCGGCTGGCTGCTGCAGGTCTTCGGCCGCGAAGAACAGGCCTTCAACGAATACGCCGCCGCCTATCGCCTGAAGCCCGACGACGTCCAGGCGGCGCGCCATCTCGCCTCCATCGCCGCGCACAAGCAACAGTACGATGTCGCCGACAAGTGGTTCGTCGAAACCCTGCGCCTGGCGCCCGATGATGCCGATACGCGTTTCAACCACGGCTTCGTGTTGGGGCAGGCTGGCCGCTCCCGCGAGGCCATCGCCACCTTCGCCGAGGCGGTGAGACTCAAGCCTTCGCTCGACCGTGCCTGGTACGGCATGGGCCTGGCCCATGCCCGCCTTGGCGAACATGCCGCCGCCGCCGCCGCCTTCGCCAAATCCATCGAGCTGCAGCCGATGAACGCCGAGGGCTTCTACCAGTGGGGCATGGCCTGCCATCATGCCAACCAGCCCGATCAGGTCAAGACCATCGTCGGGCGCCTGGCGGGCTTCGATCCCAAGCATGCCATCAAGCTGGTTAAGGATGCCGAGCGCCCCGACCTCGTCCATCTGATTCCGGAAGAAGTCCGTCGTTTTTTTGAGGGCTCGCGCCAATAAATCTGTCTTGTCGTCCCCGCCATCATCCTCGGGCTTGATCCAGGGAACGCGGGGACCCATGGATTCCCATGGATTCCCGCCTCCGCGGGAATGACAAAGCAAACTGAAAGCCCTCAAAAAAAGAGCCCGCCTTGCGGCGGGCTCAATAAGGGGTTCCCCCCTCCTCCTCGTAGTTCTCAGTGACCCGAAGTGTCGATATCGCCTTCCAGGTTCGGATAGCGGACGTGGTCGACGAAATCCTGGATTTCCTTCGACGGCGGGGCCGAGATCAGGCTGCCGATGATCACGCCGATGAAGCCGGCGGGAATCCCGAAGAGACCCGAGGAAATCGGGGCGATGTCCCACCACAGCGGCGCATTGACCTTGAAGAACGGGTAGGTCATGTACATGTAGTACATGCACACGCCGAGGCCGAACGACATGCCGAGGATGGCGCCGAGCGTGTTGGCGCGCTTCCAGAACACGCCGCAGACCAGGGCCGGGAAGAAGCCCGAGGCCGCCAGCGAGAAGGCCGCACCGACCAGGAACAGGATGTCGCCCGGCTTCAGGCTGGTGACGTAGGCGGCGAGCACGGCCACCACGAGCAGCAGGCCCTTGGATACCGCCAGGCGGCGAACCGTCGGGGCGTTCGGGTCGATCATCTTGTAGTACAGGTCATGCGACAGGGCGTTGGCGATGGTCAGCAGCAGGCCGTCGGCGGTGGAGAGCGCAGCGGCCAGGCCGCCCGCCGCCACGAGACCGGTGATCACGTAAGGCAGGCCGGCGATTTCCGGCGTCGCCAGCACGATCAGGTCGCCGCCGATGGTGATTTCCGCCAGCTGCACGATGCCGTCCTTGTTGATGTCCGTGATCGCCATCAGGGTCTTGTCCACCGCGGCCCAGTTGCTCACCCATGCCGGTAACTGCGCAAAGGAGGAGCCCACTACGTGGCTATAGACCTCTTCCTTGGCCAGGATGCCCAGGGCGGGCGCCGTGAAGTACAGCAGGAAGATGAAGAACAGGGACCAGAACACCGAGACGCGCGCCTCCTTGACCGAGGGGGTCGTGTAGTAGCGCATCAGGATGTGCGGCAGGGCCGCCGTGCCGACCATCAGGCAGAGGATCAGCGCCAGGAAGTTTTTCTTCTTCTTGGCGCTGGCTTCCGGGCTGCCGGAGAACGGTTCGGCGTGCGCGGCGACCGGTGCAGCCTTGGCGGTGGCGCCGGCCTTGTCCTTGGACCAGGCGGCCTTGGCTGCCGCGGCATCGGCCGGGAAGTCCTTGACGGCCTTCTCGGCAGCCTCGATGGCCTTGACGTCCGGCGCTGCAGCGGCCTTCAGTTCGGCGACCTTGGCGGCGAGCTTGGCCTTTTCCGCATCGAGGAATTTGGCCCCGTCCGCTTCCAGTCCCTTCAGCTTGGCATCGGCGGCAGCGGCGCGCTCGCGGAAGATCGCGCGCACGGATTCTTCCGCGGCACCCTTCGGCGTGGCCTTGTCGTTGAACTGCTTCTCCATGGCCGTCACCGCCGGCAGGGCCGTGGTGTAGGCAGCGATCTGCGGGATCGGCACGCCGGTGTTCTTCGCCGACAGCCACACCACCGGGATCATATAGGCCACGATCAGGATGATGTACTGGGCCACCTGCGTCCAGGTCACCGCCTTCATACCGCCGAGGAAGGAGCATACCAGGATGCCGGCGAGGCCGACGAACACGCCGACGCCGAATTCCAGGCCGGTGAAGCGGCTGGTGATGATGCCCACACCGTAGATCTGCGCGATCACGTAGGTGAAGGAGCAGACGATGGCGGCGACGACGCCGATGAAGCGCGGGATGTTGCCGCCGAAACGGGCGCCGAGGAAGTCCGGAATCGTGAACTGGCCGAACTTGCGCAGGTAGGGCGCGAGGAACAGCGCCACCAGGCAGTAGCCGCCGGTCCAGCCCATGACGAAGGCGAGGCCATCGTAGCCGGAATGGTACAGCGTGCCGGCCATGCCGATGAAGCTGGCCGCCGACATCCAGTCGGCGCCGGTCG
>JADZBR010000122.1 GCA_020852035.1 Caulobacteraceae bacterium | reverse complement strand
GTTCGGATCGTCGACGGACGCCTTGATCAGCCGCTCGACGCGCTCGTGCACCAGCCCGGCGTCGGGGCCGTAGACCAGCACGATCGGACGCGCCGGATCGGGACGCGCGATGAATCGTTCGATATCGGAACCTTTGAGCGCAACCACGAGCGAGACACCTTGCAACGTCCTTCGGTTCGTCGGAGCCGCGAACACGGTACGCAGTATGGCTGACGGCAACCGTCCGAGGGAAGGCGGGGGCGAGGCCGGATGTTCAGGTGCCGGCGACAAAGTAGGAGGCGAGCCGCGAGCGGATGTTCTCGGCGATCACCTTGGCGGCGCGGCTTTCGGCGTCACGCTGGCCGCGGGCGCGCGCGAACCGTTGCTGCTGTCCGGGCGTATCCGACGACACGCGGGCAAATGTCTGGCCCGTCACGACGATCTTTCCGCTGGTGATCTCGGTCAGGGTGTAGCTGGCGTTGATGCCGAAGTTCTCGACGTCGGGCCGCGACGTATTGATGTCGACGATCACCGAGGTGCGGGTCGAGGTAATGGCGATCTTCAGCCGGTGGCTGGGCGACGCCGCGGCTGAGCCTCCGGTGAAGTCAAAAATCAGAGCGTTGCGGATTTCGACCGCCAGCCGCTCTTCCGGCGTCGCTTTCGGCGCGGTGATCTGCTGGATGTCGACCGAACTCAGCGCATCGCGCAAGGATGGCGCGCCGTCCGGGGCGCGGTCGCCGTAGAGCGGCTGGAAGCAGCAACCGGCGACTGCCGCCGAGGCGGCCAAGGCGAGCGCGAGGGCGGCGAGGCGGCGCACGCGCCTCACCCGGCCACGATGTTGACGATTCGGTCGGGCACCACGATCACCTTGCGGACGGTCAGGCCCTCAAGGCGCCCACCCTGGGCCGCTTCGTCAAGCACCATCTTCTCGACCTCGGCCGGGGGCGTGCCGGCGGCGACGCGGATCTCCCAGCGCTTCTTGCCGTTCACCTGCACCGGCAGCAGCTTTTCGGCCTCCGCCGTCAGGGCCGGATCGAAGGTCGGCCAGGGCGCGTCGACCACCATCCCCTCGCCGCCGATCCGCGCCCAGCACTCCTCGGCCAGGTGCGGCGTGAACGGCGAGATCAGCCGCGCCAGCGCCGACAAGGCTTCCGCGCGGGCGGCCAGCACCTCGGGGCTCGCGCCAGCGGCGGGGTAGGCTTTCAGGGTGTTCAGGAACTCGTAGAACTTGGCGATGCCGCTGTTGAAGCGGAAGCCGTCCAGGCTCTCGGTGATCTGCCGGGTCAGCTTGTGGGTGGCGCGGCGCAGGCCGTCGTCCGGCGTCGCCGTGTGCGGCCCCGCCGGCTGGGAATCGAATTCGGCCCAGACGCGGTTGACGAACCGCCCGGCGCCCTCGACGCCGGCCGCGCTCCACTGCACTTCGCGGTCCGGCGGGCTGTCGGAGAGCACGAACAGCCGCGCGGCGTCGACGCCGTAGTTTCCGAAGATGGTCTCCGGCGCGACCACGTTCTTCTTGGACTTCGACATCTTCTCGATGTCGCCGATCACCAGCGGCTCGCCGCCCTCGATCAGCCGCGCCCGGCGGGTCGAGCCCTCGACCATGATGTCGACCTCGGCCGGCTCCACCCAGTCGCCGCTCTGGCGGCGGTAGGTCTCGTGGGTGACCATGCCCAGGGTGAAGAGGCGCTCGAAGGGTTCGCGCACCGTCAGCCAGCCGTCGTCGGCCAGCGCCCGGGTGATGAAGCGCGCGTAGAGCAGGTGCAGCACCGCGTGCTCCACCCCGCCGATGTACTGGTTCACCGGCAGCCAGTAGTCGGCGGCGGCCTTGTCGATCGGCTCTTGCGCGGTCGGGTTCGCGAAGCGGGCGAAGTACCAGGAGCTGTCCACGAAGGTGTCCAGCGTGTCGGTCTCGCGCTCGGCCGCGCCGCCGCATTTGGGGCAGGTGGCGTGTTTCCAGGTCGGATGCCGGGCCAGGAAGTTGCCGGGCTTGGAGTGGTCGGCGTCGGTCGGCAGCACCACCGGCAGCTGGTCGTCCGGAACCGGGACCAGCCCGCAGGCGGCGCAATGCACCACCGGGATCGGGCAGCCCCAGCCGCGCTGGCGCGAGACGCCCCAGTCGCGCAGGCGATAGACCGTCGCGCCCTCGCCCAGGCCCATCTTTTCGATGCGGTCGATGGCTTCGGCCTTGGCCGGCTCGACCGCCAGGCCGTTGAGGAACTCGGAGTTGAACGCCGCGCCCGGGCCGACATAGGCTTCGTCAGCGACTTGGTAAGTCGTCGCGTCCTCGCCCGGCGGTAGGACCACCGGTATGACCGGCAGGCCATACTTGCGCGCGAAGTCGAGGTCGCGCTGGTCGTGCGCCGGGCAGCCGAAGATCGCGCCCGTGCCGTATTCCATCAGGATGAAGTTGGCGATCCAGACCGGCAGGGTCTTGCCCGGCTCGAACGGGTGCTGGACGGTCAGGCCCGTGTCGTAGCCCAGCTTCTCGGCCGTCTCGATCTCGGCCTCGGAAACCCCGCCCTTGCGGCATTGGGCCACGAAGTCGGCGGCCTTGGCGTCCTTCGCCGCCACCAGCTCGGCCAGCGGGTGGTCGGCGGCGATGCCGATGAAGCTCGCGCCGAAGAGGGTGTCCGGCCGGGTGGTGTAGACCTCAACCCCGTCAAAGCCCGCCGGCGCCTCCCCTGCGAACGGGAAGGTCATCCGCAGGCCCTTCGAGCGCCCGATCCAGTTCTCCTGCATGACCCGCACCTTCTCGGGCCAGTGCTCCAGGGTCTTCAGGCCATCGATCAACTCGTCGGCGTAATCGGTGATGCGCAGGAACCACTGCGTCAGCTTCTTCTTCTCGACCAGGGCGCCGGACCGCCAGCCGCGGCCGTCCTCGACCTGTTCGTTGGCCAGGACGGTCTGGTCGACCGGGTCCCAGTTGACGATGGCCTCCTTGCGGTAGACCAGGCCCCGCTCCATCAGCCGCAGGAACAGCTTCTGCTGCTGGCCATAGTATTCCGGATCGCAGGTGGCGAATTCGCGGCTCCAGTCGATGCTGGTGCCGAGCAGCTTCAGCGCGCTCTTCAGGCTGGCGATATTGCCATAGGTGATGTCGCGGGGGTTCAGCCCCTTGGCCATCGCCTCGTTCTCGGAGGCCAGGCCGAAGGCGTCCCAGCCCATCGGGTGCAGCACGGACTAGCCCTGGGCGCGCTTGAAGCGGGCGATGACGTCGCCCATGCCATAGTTGCGCACATGCCCCATGTGCAGCTTCCCCGAGGGATAGGGAAACATCTCCAGCACATAGTACTTGGGCTTGTCGGACGCCTCGGGCGTCAGGAACGACTGCGCATCGTCCCAGGCGGCGCGCCAGCGGGGCTCCACCTCATGCGGATTGTAACGGGCCATGACCTGCGCCCCGTCAGCCGCGGATGTTGGACAGCCGAAGTTCCCGCGCCTTGGTGAGGATGGCGTTCTCGATGTCCGTTTCGGTCTGGGCGGCCGGCGGCTGGTCCACCCAGTTGCCGGCGGCGTCGCGCAGCTGCTTGTTGACGGTGACGTTCAGGCCGTCGGCGCGCAGGCGGGTGTCGAGGATGTAGACGGTCGCCTTGAAGCGCTCATCCGGCTTCTCAGGGTTGGTGTACCAGTCGGTGTTGATCACCCCGCCGTAGGGGTCGGCCGAGGCCAGCGGCATGAAGCTAAGCGTGTCCAGGCTGGCGCGCCACAGATAGCCGTTCACGCCGATCGCGGCGGCGTTCTCGGTGCGCGCCGGGCCGCGGTCGCGGCCGCCCAGGATCCGGGGCGTCCCGCAGGCCGTCAGGGCGACGAGGCCGAGCACCATCACGCTGGCAAAAGTGGGTTTCCGCCATGCGCTGCTCTTGAACGCCATGTGTGGTCCGCTCCGTCGTCGTTTACGGCTCGCCTCCTTTCAGGAAGCTGCGCCAATGCGCCCCCGCGAAGGAGCCCGTCTATAACAAGGCGTCGCCCCCGCCAACGCGAAATCGCGTGACCCAATCGCCACACGCCCGCCGGATTCAGGGCCTAAGCCAGCGAACTGTCACGGAGTCGCGGTTGACCTTTGGAGGCTGCGGCCCTTAATCGATCCCGATAGCGGGCGTTCTTTCGGGCGCCGCGCAGGGCTAAGGGGTGTTTGAAGCGTGGCGTTGGGCGTTCGTCCAGTGGCGATCCTGATCGGAGCGGCGGCGCTGGCCGCGGCCGGGTCGGCCCATGCCCAGGCCAAGCGGGGGCCGGTCACCGACTTCACCGTCCGCGCCGAGCCCGCCTCGGCGGCCAATCCGAACGCCGGCCGCACCGTGAAGTGGGACGCCCGCCGCGGCCGCTTCGGCGTCACCCTAGACCTCGAGCAGCCCGCCAACCGTGACGCCAAGCTGAACGATGTGCAGGCCGGCGCCTATTTCCGCCTCACCCCCTCGCTGCGGGTCGGCGGCGCCGTCGCCCTGGGCGACGAGGAAGACGCCCTGACCAACCGCACCACGCCGCAGAAGACCACCCCGCGGGTGCGCCTGGAGACCGCCTTCAAGTTCTGAAGGCGTCCACCGCCGCGATCCCGATCGCCCCAGTCCCCAAAAGCCGCCTGACGTTGTGCGCCTTGACGCCGCCCAGCGCATAGACCGGCGCGCCGATGCGGCGGGTCAGGGCGGCGAAGCGCAGCGGCCCCATCGGTCGCCCGGCCGAGGGGCTGCGGCTCGGAAACACCACCGACAGGATCACCGCGTCCGCGCCGAACGCCGCGGCGCGGCGGGCGCTCGCCAAGTCGTGCGCCGCCGCCGTCACCAGCCAGCCCGGACGGGCCTGCTTCAGGCGCCGCGCATGGTGCGCCAGCCGCTGGGGCAGATGAACGCCGTCCGCGCCCACCCGCGCCGCCAGCCTCGCATCCGCGCCGACCAGCAGCGGCAGCCCGGCGGACTTCGCCTTCACCCGGCGGGCCGTCGCCTCGCCGTCCGGCGCGCCGAACAGGCGCAGGATGATCCCCGCCCCGCCCGGCAGCCCGGCCGCCAGGGCGACCGGGTCGGCTGTCCGCGCCGGATCGGTCAGCGCCCAGATCGCCGGCAGCGCGCGCGGGGGGTTCCGCCCGGCCGCGCGTCGCCTTAGCGTCGCCGCCGTCTTCGCCAGTTCCGATGTCCCGCTCCGCCGCACCCACCGCTCCGCAAGATCCCGCGCAAGCCTTAGCAGAGGTTCGCGCCCGCATCGCCGGGGCCGCGCGCCTCGCCGGCCGCGACGCGGCGTCGGTGGAACTGGTCGCCGTCAGCAAGCAGCAGCCCTGGGAAGCGGTCGAGCCCGTGCTGGCGGCCGGCCAACGGGTGTTCGGCGAGAACCGCGTGCAGGAGGCGATGGCCCGCTGGGCCGAGCACCGGAGCGAGATCGAGCTGCGTCTCATCGGCCCCCTGCAGAGCAACAAGGCCCGCGAGGCGGCGGGTTTCTTCGACGTGATCGAGACGCTGGACCGCCCAAACCTCGCCGAGGCGCTGGCCCGGGAGATCCAGCGTCAGGGCCGCACGCCGCGCCTCTATGTGCAGGTCAACACCGGAGAGGAGCCGCAGAAGGCGGGCGTGTCGCCGGCGGGCGCCGACGCCTTCATCGCCGACTGCCGGGGGCCGTTCGGGCTGCAGGTAAGCGGCCTGATGTGCATTCCGCCAGCCGGTGAGGCCGCCGGGCCTCACTTCGCGCTTCTCGCGAAGATCGCGGCTCGAAACGGAATCGGCCAGCTCTCGATGGGCATGAGCGACGACTACGAGACGGCGATCCGCTTCGGCGCCACCAGCGTCCGGGTCGGCTCGGCGATCTTCGGGGCGCGGGCGGGATGAGCGCCGAGGCCGACCGCATCATCGGCCTCTACGAACGGTGCGCGGCGGCCTGGACCTCGGCGCGTGAGACCGCCCGGTTCGTCGAACGCGCCTGGCTCGACCGATTCCGCGCCCTCGTTCCGGACGGCGGCGCGGTGCTGGACCTCGGTTGCGGCGCCGGCGAGCCGATCGCCCGCTATCTGGCGGCCATCGGCCATGCGGTGACCGGCGTCGATTCCTCGCCGGCGATGATCGCGATGTTCAAGGCCCGGCTCCCCGCGCAGGAGGCGCTGGTCGCCGACATGCGGCGCCTGGACCTCGACCGTCAGTTCGACGGCCTCCTGGCCTGGGACAGCTTCTTCCATCTGGACCACGACGCCCAGCGCGCGATGTTCCCGGTCTTCCGCGCCCACGCCCGCCCGGGCGCGGCGCTGATGTTCACCAGCGGGCCGGAGCACGGCGAGGCCATCGGCCAGCTGGAGGGCGAGCCGCTCTATCACGCCAGCCTGGCGGCGGCGGAATACCGCCAGCTGCTGGCGGACAACGGGTTCGAGGTCGCGGCCCACAAGGCGGAGGACCCGGAGTGCGGCGGCCGCACCGTGTGGCTGGCGCGGCTTAGCGCCTGATCTCCAATGTATCGCCGGGCTCGGCAAGGGCCAGCAGCTGCAGGATATCGGGGAGCGACAGGGCCACGCAGCCGGCGGTCGGGGTGTAGTCAGGCCGGGCCACATGCAGGAAGATCGCCGAGCCCATCCCGGCGACCGGCGGATCGTCATTGTGCCCCAGCACCACCACGACGTCGTAGACGGTCTCGTCCAACCAGAGGCGCTCGGCGCTGGCCGGATAGGGCAGGCGGACCGGACGATTGTAGCGCCGGTCGTCCGGCGCGTCGCACCAGCCGTCGTCCTCGGCGATCGCGGCGACCGGCAGGGCGGTAGCGGGCCGCGCCAGGCGGTCGGCGCGCCACAGCACCCGCCGCAGCGGCCAGACCCCGGCCGGCGAGGCGCCGTCGCCTTCGCGCTTGTCCGCCGCCGGCCTCACACCGCGTCTGCCCAACGCGCAACGCACCTGGTGGGCCACCAGGTCGAAGCGGCCATCGGCGTGGGCGACGAAGATCACGGTTGCTCCATTGGGCTTGCGCGCGAGCTTGGCGTTTGGGCATGGTCCGCGGCATGACGCCGCGCAAGTCCCTGCTTATCATCGACGACGACGACGACCTGCGCGGCGAGGTGGCCGAGCAGCTGGAGTTGCAGGGCGAATTCACCGTCGCCCAGGCCGCCCGCGGCGAGGAGGGCCTGACCCAGGCCCAGGCCGTGCGGCCCGACCTGATCCTCTTGGACCTCGATCTGCCCGACATCGACGGCCGCGAGGTCTGCCGGCGCCTCCGCGACGCGGGGGTGGCCGCCCCGGTGCTGATGCTCACCGCCTCGGCCGACGAGGCCAATACCATCGCCGGGCTGGAGGCGGGGGCCAACGACTATATCGCCAAGCCCTACCGGATCGGCGAGCTGATCGCCCGCATCCGCGCGCACCTGCGCCATCACGAGCAGTCGGAAGCCGCCACCTTCCGCCTCGGCCCCTACGAGTTCCGCCCGGCCGGCAAGCTCCTGGTCGACGACGCCGGCAAGAAGATCCGGCTGACCGAGAAGGAAACCAACATCCTGAAATACCTCTACCGCGCCGTCCCCCGGGCGGTGGCGCGCGAGGAACTGCTGGCCGAGGTCTGGGGCTACAACGCCGGGGTCACCACCCACACGCTCGAGACCCACGTCTACCGCCTGCGCCAGAAGATCGAGCCCGACCCGGCCAACGCGCGGCTGCTGCTGACCGAGGCCGGCGGCTATCGACTCCAGCCCTAAAGCACGAAGTCCGCGCTGACCGGCGCGTGGTCGCTGGGGCGCTCCCATTCGCGGACGTCGTCGTGCACCCGCGCCGCGGCCGAGCCCAGGCGGAAGGCGGCCTCGCGCAGGCCGGGACTGATCAGGATGTGATCCAGGCGCAGGCCGCGGCTGGACATCCGGAAGTCGGCAGCCCGGTAGCTCCACCAGGAGAACAGCTTTTCCGGCTCGGGGATGGCCTGGCGCGGCAGGTCGATGAAGCCGAGACTGGCCGTCAGCGCGGCCATCGCCTCCAGCTCGATAGGCGTATGGCTGACCACCTTGGACATGTAGCGGTGGTTCCAGACGTCGTGCTCGCCGGGCGCGACGTTGAGGTCGCCGACCAGGGCCAGCGGGGCGGCCGGGTCGCGCCGCGCCATCTCGGCGGTTAGCTGTTCGTAGAAGTCGAGCTTGTGGTCGAACTTGGGATTCAGCGCGCGGTCGGGCAGGTCGCCGCCGGCCGGGACGTAGAAGTTCTGGATCTCGACCCCCGCCACCCGGCCCGAGACGCAGCGCGCGTGCCCCTCGCGGCAGACGTCGAGCGGGGCGACGTCCTCGATCGGCAGGGCCGAGGCGATGGCCACCCCATGCCAGCCCTTCTGGCCGGCGATCTTCAGGTGCGGCAGGCCCATCTCGACGAAGGCGTTCACTGGGAACTCGCCCTCGCGGCACTTGATCTCCTGCAGGGCGATCACATCCGGCGCCTGCTCGCGCACGAACCGGGCCACCTGCTCGGCCCGCAGGCGCACGGAGTTGACGTTCCAGGTGGCGAGGCGAAGGCGCATCAGGCTGGCTTAGCGGGCGTCGCGGCATAAGAAAACGCCCGGGCGGGAAGCCCGGGCGCTCAAGTCGTCTCTCATGCCGCGTCCGGGAGGGGATAGGATCCGGGGCGGAGCTGAAGCCTCGCGAAACCGCGCGGCTCCCATGCGTGTTATATTTGCCACGCGCCGACGAAAAGTCAAGCGCATTGTCGCGTAAAGACTTGATTGTGGCGAAAATGTCACATTTTTGCACGCCCCACGCCTTTCGGCCGGGGATCGCGTAGGACGAACTGATTAGCCGCTAAACCTGTGGTCTTCGTCAAGCCGATCAATCGCACGCGGGTGATGCGGCCCTGCGCGTCCGCGGCGTTCCAGCCAAGCAGGGCGACCGGGTTGTCCGAGAAGTTGAGGGTGATGGTCCCCGGCGTCTGTTTGCGGCCGTCGCGGGCGGTGATCGCAAAGCCTCCCTGAAGGCGGCTGACGCGGGTGACCTGCACGCCTCGGTCGAAGCGGACCTCGCGGGCGAGGAACAGGGCTAGCGGCGTCTGGCGCAGCGGATAGGCCTCGAAGGTCTTCAACCGGCTGTCGGCCACCGAGACCATCGTTCCGTCCGACACCACCAGCAGCCCCGAGGGCGGGGCGTAGTCGAAGCGGGCCTTGCCCGGTCGTTTGAGCAAGAGCGAGCCGCGGCTGGTCTGGCCGCGGGCGTCGGTCTGGATGAAATCGGCCTTGGCCTCGGTCAGGTCCTGCAGGTAGGCGCTGGCCTTGGCGACGACGGCGCGGTCGGCGGCGGAAAGCGCCTGGGCGAGCGCCGGGGTCGCGGCGAGCGCCAGCGGAAGGGCGAGGGCGGAGCGTCGTGTGAAGTCTGTCATGGCCTCTTTCAGATAGGCGCCCCGGCATGAAGCGCCCCTGAACGGCGCATTTAGGGCGGCGGGCCGGCGAGGATCTCGCGCTTGCCGGCGTGGTTGGCGGCGCTGACAACGCCTTCGCGCTCCATCCGTTCAATCAGCGAGGCGGCGCGGTTGTAGCCGATCTGCAGCCGGCGCTGCACGTAGCTGGTCGAAGCCTTGCCGTCGCGGGTGACGATGGCGACGGCCTGGTCGTAGAGGTCGTTGCCCCCGCCGTCGCCGCCGGCGAAGGCGAATTCGCCGTCCTCGCCCTCCTCCTCGACCGCGGTGATCTCCTCCAGGTACTGCGGCGCGCCCTGGTCGCGCAGGAACTTGGCCACGGCCTCCACCTCGCCGTCGGAGACGAAGGGGCCGTGCAGGCGGGTGATCCGACCGCCGCCGGCCATGTAGAGGAGGTCGCCCATGCCCAAGAGCTGCTCGGCGCCCTGCTCGCCGAGGATGGTCCGCGAGTCGATCTTGGAGGTGACCTGGTAGCTGATCCGGGTCGGGAAGTTGGCCTTGATGGTGCCGGTGATCAC
>JADZBR010000121.1 GCA_020852035.1 Caulobacteraceae bacterium | reverse complement strand
GGCAGGTAGGCGCAGGCGCGCGCCCCGTTGACGAGCGCGGCGATCTCATCCCTCGGGCGAAAGCCCAGCCGCAGCTCCACGCGATCGGTGAGCCCCTTACTGGCGACCAAATCGGACAACTCTTGGGCATAGGCCGCATCCTCCGGCGGGCCGGCGATGATCAGCCGCAGCGGCGGCTTCACCCGGGCGAAGGCTTCGACGAGCAGGTGCTGGCGCTTGCCGCGCGCCACCCGGCCGCCGGCGAAGAGGTAGTCGCCCATCTCGCCGCCGGTTAAGAGTTCGGCGTCGTTCAGCGGCGGATAGAGGAGTTCGGAGGCCACGCCGTTGTAGCGGCGCAGGCGCTCCTGGGTGACCGGCGAGTTGCACCAGATGGCCCGGCACTCGGCGAAACAGGCGTCGTCGGCCCGGCGGATCGCCTGCTTGATCTCGCCCTCGCGGCCGTGGCCGGAGAGACCCTGGCCGACGTCGGCCAGGTCGTAGGCCTGGCGGAACTGGTGGAGGAGCCACAGCACCTTGTCGTCGTGCGGCACGAGATAGGCGGGGAACTTCAGGCCGATCACCCGGTCGACGTTGTAAAGCCGCAGGTTCCGGGCGATCAGCATTTCGTCGATCAGCCGTTCGGAAGGCGTCCACTTGAAGGGCAGGCGCAGGCCCTCGGCCTCGACGCCAGGGGTGGCGTTGAGCTGGCGGATCAGCTCGTCGGCCAGGAGTTCGGCGCCGCCGCGGATGAACGGCACGGCGGTGTTGACGACCAGCACCTTCATGCGGTCATCGCCTCGACCACGCGGTTCCAGTCGATCCGCAGTTCCTTCAGCCGGTCCTCCAGCGCGCGGCCCATGCGCTCCGTCGCGGGCCGGTCGGCGTGGAGCCGGTCCATCGCCGCGGCGAGGTCGCGGGCGTCGGGGGTGCAGATGAGGCCGTTCCGGCCGTCCTCGATGAGTTCCAGGGTGCCGCCGCTATCGGTGCAGGTGATCACCGCCTTCCGCGAATGGGCGGCCTCCAGCGAGGGGTAGCCGTAGCTGTCCTCGTCCTTGGGGATGTAGGCGGCGGCCAGGGCGGTGGAGAGCTTGGCGGCCTTCTCCGCCTCGGTGATCCAGGCGTCCTCGAAGATCACCTTGTCCTGCACGCCGAGCTCGGCGATGCGCGCGCGCAGCACATCGCCATAGCCGCGATTGGACGGCACGCCGCACAGGCGCAGCTTCACGCCGGTGGTGGTGTGCGCCATCGCCTCGATCAGCAGCTCCTGGCGCTTGTGCGGCTCGACACGGCAGACGTAGACGATCTCGTCGCCATAGCCGGCGTTGGAGAAGCGCTCGGGCTGGTAGATCGGCGGATAGAGCGGCTCGGAGTCCAGGCCGTTGAAGCGCTTCAGGCGGTCGGAGACCACCTGCGAGTTGGTGTAGACGTGGCGCGCTTCGCTGATCGCCTGGGTGTCGAAGCGCACCACCGCCTTTTTCACCGCCTCGATGTTCTGGGTCGCCGAGCGGGCGCCGTAGGGCGTCTCCCACAGGTCGTAGAAGCTGCGCAGGTGGTGGATGAACCACAGCACCTTGTTCGGATGGTCGATGGCGTAGGCCGGCGGGCGGAAGCAGATCACCCGGTCGGCGTAGTCGGTGAGGTCGATCAGCCGGAAGGCGGCCATCTGCTGCAGGGTCTCGTCGGGGTAGTCGACGAAGGGCAGGTAGTAGTGCTCGACCTCGTGGCCGTGCTCGATCAGCTTCTCTTCGAGCCACTCGACGATGAACCGCGCCCCGCCGTTGATGAAGGGGACGAAGGACGAGACCAGGACGATCCTCATGCGGGGCGCAAAGCCTCCGCGCCGACCGCCCGTTTCAGCGCCCGGCAGACGCGGTCGATGTCTTCCCCGGTGAGCAGGGCGTGGGTGGGCAGGTTGATCCCCCGCGCGCCCAGGTCCTCGGCGACCGGAAAGCCCGCACCGGCCAGGTGCGCGTAGGGCGGCATGGCGTGCATCGGATGAAAGGTCGGGCGGCTTTCGATGCCTTCGGCGGCGAGGGCGTGGATCACCGCATCGCGGCCGATGGCGGCTTCCTGGCCGAGGGTGACGGTGTACATCCAGTAGACGTGCTCGGCCCAGTTTTCGGCGACCGGCCGGACGATGAACCGCTCCAGGCCGGCCAGGCGCGCGTCATAGGCGGCGGCGACGCGGCGGCGTTCGGCCAGGTGATGGTCGACCCGCTCCAGCTGGGCCAGGCCGATGGCCGCGGCGACATTGGTCATGCGGTAGTTGTAGCCGACCACCGGGTGCCAGTAGCGCCGCTCGGGGTCCATGCCCTGGCTGCGGTAGAGCTTCAGGCGGGCGGCGAGGGCGTCGTCGTCGGTGGTGACCATCCCCCCCTCTCCGGTGGTGATGATCTTGTTGCCGAAGAAGCTGAAGGTCGCGCAGTCCGAGAGGCTTCCCACCCGCACGCCCTTGTAGCGCGCGCCCAGGGCCTCGGCGGCGTCCTCGACGATCCAGAGATGGCGCCGCTCGGCGATCTCGCGGATCGGGTCCATGTCCGCCGGGTGGCCGTAGAGGTGAACCGGGATGATCCCCTTGGTGCGCGGGGTGATCTTCGCCTCGAGGTCGGCGACGTCGAGGTTCATGGTGCGCGGCTCGGCCTCGACCAGCACCGGGGTCGCGCCGCAGTAGGTCACGGCGTTGGCGGTGGCGATGTAGGTGAAGGCGGGAACCAGCACCTCGTCGCCGGGCTTGAGGTCCAGGGCGACCAGCGCCAGGTGCAGGGCGGTGGTGCCGTTGTTCACCGAGATGGCGTGCTTCACCCCGCAGAACTCGGCGAACCTTTCCTCGAACTCGCCGATGAACCGCCCGCTCGACGAGATCCAGGTCGAGGTCAGGCACTCGGTGACATATTCCAGCTCGCGGCCGTCCAGCACCGGCGCGGCGACGGGGATCGGCTTTGGGCTCATGCGTCGGCCTGCCGCCGGACGCGGGCCGGCACGCCAACCGCCAGGGCGCCGTCGGGGATGTCGCGCACCACCGCCGCGCCGGCGCCGATCATGGCGCCGCGGCCGATCGAGACGCCCTGGATGGCGCAGGAGCCCACGCCCATCATGGCCAGGTCGCCGACCTTCACATTGCCGGAGATGGCGACGCCCGGGGCGATGTGCGCGCCCATGCCGACGCTGACCTCGTGGTCGAGGGTGGCGCCGGTGTTGACGATGCAGAGGTCGCCCAGGGTCACCTCGGCGTTGACCACCGCGCCGGCCATGATCGCCACGCCTTCGCCGAGATGGGCGGACGGCGAGACGGTCGCCGAGGGGCTGACGGCGTTGACCAGGGAAAAGCCGGCGGCGCGCACGGCCTCGGCCAGGGCCACCCGGCGGCGGTTGTCGCCGATGGCGACGAAGGCGAGCGAGAGGCCGTCGCGGCGCAGTTCGTCGAGCGCCCGATCGTCGCCCTGCACGCCGTGGCCCAGCACCTGGCGCGGGGTCGGGTCGGCGTCCAGCAGGGCGGCGATCTCGTAGCCGGCCGCCTGCAGCAGCTCGATCACCACCTTGGCGTGGCCGCCCGCGCCGAGGACGACGACCTCCTTAGGCGGGGACGCGGGCACGCACGTCGCCGGCCTGGCGGCGGCGCTCCAGGTCGGCGTCGACCATCTCGCCGATCATCTCCTCCAGACCGATGGTCGGTTCCCAGCCCAGCACGCGCCTGGCCTTGGCCGGGTCGCCCAGCAGGAAGTCCACCTCGGCGGGGCGGAACAGGCGGTTGGAGACCTGCACATGGTCTTCCCAGTTCAGGCCCACGTGATCGAAGGCGGCCTTGGTCATGTCGCGCACGGTGACGGTGCGGCCGGTGGCCAGCACATAGTCGTCGGGCGTGGGCTGCTGCAGCATCATCCACATGCCGCGCACATAGTCGCGGGCGTGGCCCCAGTCGCGGCGGGCGTCGAGGTTGCCGAGGTCGAGGGTCTTGGCCTGGCCGAGCTTGATGCGGGCGACGGCGTCGGTGACCTTGCGGGTCACGAACTCGATGCCGCGCAGCGGGCTCTCGTGGTTGAACAGGATGCCGCAGGAGGCGTGCATCTGGTAGCTCTCGCGGTAGTTCCCCGTGATCCAGTGGGCGTAGAGCTTGGCGGCCGCGTAGGGCGAGCGCGGGTAGAAGGGCGTCGTTTCCGACTGCATCTTCTCCTGCGCCTTGCCGAACATCTCCGAGGACGAGGCCTGGTAGAACTTCGCGCCGGGCGCGGCGAGCCGCACGGCCTCCAGCATGTGGGTGGCGCCGACGCCGGTGACCTGGGCGGTCAACAGCGGCTGGTCGAAGGAGGTGTGGACGAAGGTCTGGGCGGCGAGGTTGTAGACCTCGTCCGGCTTCACCTGGTTGACCACATGGATCAGCGAGGCGAGGTCCAGAAGGTCGCCGTGGATCAGGTTCACATCGTCGAGCACGCCGATCCACTTCAGCCGCTCGGTGAGGAACTCCTGCGAGGCCGAGCGCCGCATCAGGCCATAGACGGTGTAGCCCTTCTCCAGCAGCAGCTGGGAAAGGTATGCGCCATCCTGCCCGGTCACGCCGGTGATCAAAGCCGTCTTCGACATCAGTCCTTCTTTAGCTGACGGCTCGTCGCCCCTACGAGCTTAAAGGTGCGGGTCCTATTCCTCGCGGCCGGTGTTGCGCAAGGCTTTGGTGATCGGCTCCCAGATGTATTCCAGCACCGTCCGCTCGCCGGTCGGCACCACCACCTCGGCGCTCATCCCGGCGATGAGCTTGCCGCGGATTTCGGCCGGCAGTTCGGCGTTGGGCACGCTGATCAGGCCCAGGAAGTAGGGGTTGTGAGTCGCCTCGTCGACCAGCCGGTCGCCGGAGACCGACTGCACCCGGCCGTTGATCTCCGGCAGGGTGCGCGAGTGGAACGAGGGGAAGCGCACCTCGGCGTCCATTCCGGCGCGCAGGTTGTCGACGTCGTTGGGCGAGAAGTGCGCCTGGACGATCAGGTCGGTGTTGTCGGGCACGATGTCGACCAGCGGCGCCCCGGGGCCGATGACCGCGCCCTTGGTGAACACCTTCAGGTTCTGCGCCGAGCCGGTGACCGGCGAGACGATGTTGATGCGCCGCACCTGGTCCTGGGCGACGGTGAACTTCTCGCGGATCTCGTTGGCCTGGGTGCGGGTGTCGGCCAGCTGCTTGGAGACTTCCTCGTAGAACTGCTGGCGCACCTGGCGGATCTGCAGGCTGGCCTCGGCGATGCCCTTCTGGGCCTTGGAGCGGTCGGCGATCGAGCGGCCGATTCGGCCCGTGAGGGCCGCGCGCTCGCGCTGCAGGGCCAGAAGGCGCGGCTTGGGCACCAGATCCTGCTCGTAGAGGCTCTTCAGGCCGGTGATCTCGTCGTCGAGATAGACGCCTTGCTGGCGCATCCCGGCCAGTTCCTCGTCGATGCCCTCGATCTCGGTGCGATAGGTGTCGCGGCGGGTCTCGAGGAGTTCGACCTGACCCTGGATGGTCCCGCGCCGTTCGGCGAACTGCTTTTCCTCATCGGCGATGGCCAACGCCATCTCCGGGTCCGCTCGGCGGCTGGTCACCTCGGGCGGGAAGCGGATGGTCGATAGGTTGTCGCGTTCGGCGGTGAGGCGGGCCTCCATCGCCATCAGCCGGATCAGCGAGTTCTCGGCGATGTCGCGCCCGGCCACCGCCTGGGTGGGGTCGAGTTCGAACAGCACCTGGCCCGCCTTCACCTTCTCGCCCTCGCGCACCAGGATGTTGCGCACGATGCCGCCTTCGAGGTGCTGCACGGTCTTGCGGTTGCCCTCGACCGAGACCACGCCGGGCGCGATCACCGCCGAATCCAGCGGCGCGGTGGCGGCCCAGATGCCGAACAGGCCGAAGGTCACCAGGATCACCACATAGCCGATCCGCGCCACCGTCTGGTGGCTGGACCTGGGTCCGGCGTCGACGTCCGGACTCCAGAGCTTCTGGATGGTCTGCGGGATCTTCTGGAGCGTGGCGGGAAGCAGCGACATTACGATTTGGCCTGGGCGGCGGGCGGCGAGGCGGCGACGTTGGGACCCATCAGCTGACGCATCACCTCGTCACGCGGGCCGAGCTTGGCGATCACCCCGCCCTGCAACACCATGATGACGTCGGCGACGCCCAGAAGGTTCACCTTGTGGGTGACGAAGATAACCGTGCGTCCGGCGGCTTTAAGGCGCTGGATCGCCTGCACCAGGGCGATCTCGCCCGGGGCGTCGAGACTGGCGTTGGGCTCGTCGAGCACCACCAGGGCCGGCATCCGGAAGAGCGCGCGGGCCAGCGCCAGCCGCTGGCGCTGGCCGCCGGAGAGCGCCTGGCCGCTTTCGCCGATCTGGGTCTCATAGCCCTCCGGCAACTCCTGGATCATCTCGTGGCAACCGGCCAGCTGGGCCGCGTCGATCACTTCCTGCGGGTCGAACTCCTGGAAGCGGGCGATGTTCTCGGCGACGCTGCCGCCGAACAGCTCCACGTCCTGGGGCAGGTAGCCGATGGCGCGGCCGAGTTCGACCGGTTCCCAGTGCTTCAGCTCCGACCCGTCCAGCCGCACTGCGCCCTGCAGGATCGGCCAGACCCCCACCAGGCCGCGGACCAGGCTGGACTTGCCGGCCGCGCTGGGGCCGACGATGCCGAGGGTGGTGCCGGCCGGAAGGTCGAAGTTCGCGCCCTTGAGCGTCGGCAGCCGCGCGCCAGGCGGGGCGATCACCGCCATCTCGGCGGTCACGCGGCCCTTCGGCGGCGGCAGCGACATCCGCTCCTCGGCCGGGGGCACCGCGTCGAACAGGTTCTGGATGCGCTCCCAGGCGCCGCGCGCGTTGAGAAAGCCCTTCCACTGGCCGACGGCGCCTTCGATGGGGGCCAGGGCGCGGCCGACGATGATCGAGGCGGCGATCATCGCGCCGGGGGAAATCACCCCCTCGATGGCCAGGTAGGCGCCGCCGCCGAGGATCAGGGTCTGCACCAGCTGGCGGAAGAACTTGATGCCGCTCATCACCGCGCCGCCGCGGTCGCTGGCCTGGGCCTGCAGGGAGATCAGATCGTCGCGGCGCGCGCTCCAGCGCTGCTGCAGGCCGCCCCACATGCCCATCGCCTTCATGACCTCGGCGTTGCGCATGGCGGACGAAGCGCTGTTCTGGGCGTGGATGGCGGCGTTGGTGGCCTGCTTCAGCGGCTCGCGGGTGACCGCGTCGTTGGCCAGCGCCATCAGGAAGATGAGGATCCCGGCGGCGATCGCCAGGATGCCGAAGTAGGGGTGCAGCAGGAAGGCGACGGCCACGAAGATCGGCACCCAGGGCGCGTCGCAGAAGGCGATCAGCCCGGCGCCGGTGACGAATTCGCGGATGGAGTCGGCGTCACGGAACGCCTGGGCCCCGGAGGGGTGCTTCTTCAGGGTGAAGTCGAGCACGCCCTCGAAGATCGGGCCCTTGAGCTTCTCGTCGAAACGGATGCCGCCGCGAACCAGCACCTGGGTGCGCAGCGCCTCCAGCGCCGCGTAGATGCCCAGCAGGAACACCGCCACCAGGGTGATGACGATCAGGGTGGTGACGTTGCGGCTGGTCAGGACCCGGTCGTAGACCTGCAGCATGTACATCGGGCTGACCAGCGCCAGGATGTTGATGAACATCGAGAAGATGATCGCCGTGACCACGGCCGGCCGCGCCGCCAGCATGGCGGCGTTGAGCGGCGTGCGGTTGGAAAACAGCTTGTCGAACATCTAGGGCGGCCTACCAGCGTGCGCGCAGTGTGGTGAAGAAGGCGAGTCGCGTCAGCCCTTCAGCGGCGTGCGCCAGCATAAAAGCCACGCCGCGCGCTCTACTAGCCGCGCCGGGACGCAAGGTCCAGAGTCAGGCCGCGCGCACGATGCGCCGATCGCCGCGCATGGCCAGGCGGATGTCGTCCATCGCCGCGGGCAGCAGCGACCAGGGCTCGATCAGGTAGCGGTAGGCCAGCCGCTGCGGCTGGACGACCAGGCGGAACAGCCATTCCAGCCCCACGCGCCCGGCCCAGCGAGGCGCCGCGACCTGCGCGCCCGCCTCGTAGTCGAACGCTGCCCCGACGTTGAACAGCACGCCGCGGCGGATGGCCTCATGGTGCTCCAGGATCCACGTCTCCTGGCGCGGCATCCCCATGCCGACGAAGACGATGTCGGGGGCGAAGGCGTTGATCTGGTCGACCACCGCGGCGTCGTCCTTCGGCTTGAAGTAGCCGTCGCGGGCGCCGAAGCTGACCCCCGGCCAGTGGCGGGCCAGCCGCCGGCAGGCTTCCTCCGCCACGCCCGGCGCGCCGCCGAGGTAGAAGACCCGCCAGCCGCAGGCGTCGGCGAGCCGCCAGAAGTCCTCGCGCCAGTCGAGATAGGTCGAGCGGTGCGCCCGCTTCAGCGGCAGTCCCAGCAGCCGGCCCCAGGCGATCATCGGCATGGAGTCGATCTGGATCAGGTCGGCGGCCTGGAAGAAGGCGCGCATCTTCTTCGAGCGGCCGTGGAAATGCAGGCTGTGCAGGTTGTGATTGGCGACCACGCCGCGCCGTCCGGCCGCGACCCAGCGTTCCACCGTCGCCAGCATGTCGGCGGGCGTGATCAGGTCGACCTCGGCGCCGAGCAGGCGCAGGCGGGCAGGCGGCGTCATGGCGCCACCCTGGCCCGGCGGCGCTTGCGGTCGCGTTAGGAAGCTTGGTTAAGCCGTCCCTACCTTGGCCCCGTGCTCGAAGCGCCATTTCAGCACCAGGATCGCGGCCGAGAGCATCAGGCAGACCGCGTTGGCCACGACGATAGGCCAGCTTTTGCTGAGCACGCCGTAGGCGACCCAGAGGCAGAACCCGGTCACCGTCACGACGTACATCCGCAGCGACACCGACGAGGCGTCGCGCTCGCGCCAGATCTTCACCAGCTGCGGGGTAAAACTGGCCATCGAGCAGAGCGCCGCGCCCGTGCCGACGGCATCGACCAGCGCAAGCGGCAAGTTCAGCCGGCCTTCGCCAGGTCCGCCAGGCCCCAGCGCTCGGCCCAGGCCGGCGCCAGGTTGAGGCCGATCGGCGGCCGGCCGGGCGCTTCGCCGTGGCGAAGGCAGTAGCCGAGGTAGGTCAGGGCGGTCTTCACCGCATGCTCCGAATAGGGCTTGCCGATCACCCCGCAGGCGCCGGCGAAGTCGTCCGGCAGGCGCTTGACGTTGGCGGTCATGAACAGGGCGACGCCGCCGCAGTCCTCGGCGATCAGCCGCGCGACCTCGACGCCGGTAGGCCCGTCGCCCAGATGCACATCGATTAGCGCCAGGTCGGGATGCAGCGCCTGGGCGAGTTCGGCGGCCTCGCGCGAGGTCATGGCGTGGCCCACGTCATGGTAGCCGACCTCCTCGACCAGATAGCCGAGTTCGGCCGCGAGGAGGACCTCGTCTTCGACGATCAGCACGTTGAGGGGAGGGGCGAGGGTCATGGCTTCAGTTCGGTTCAACCGGCAATCTAACCGTCGCGCGGACGCCGGGTTCCGAGTCGGCGAAAGAACAGTTCGCACTGAGTTGCCGGCACAACAGGTCGGCGATGGTCAGACCGAAGCCGCGGGGCGGCGTTTCGGGGTCGGCCAGGCCGCCGCCGTGGTCGCAGACGACGATCTCGGGGGCGCCCTCGACGCGCCGCACCAGAATCTCCACGGCCCCCTCGCCGTTCGGATAGGCGTGCCGGAAGGCGTTGCTGACCAGTTCGTTGACGACCAGCGCCACCGACGCCGCCCGCGCGGCGGGAATGTCGATCCGCAGCAGATCCAGCTTCACCTCGATGTGGCGCCCGTCGACCGCGGTCATGTCTTCCACCAGGTCGCGGACGAACTGGGCCAGGTCGAACCGTTCCATGTCGGTCGCCTGGAACAGCCGGCGGTGAACGATGGAGATGGCGTTCACCCGCTCCAGCACGCCGCGCAGCGCCTCGCGGGCGGCTTGGCTCTCGACGCGCCGCGCCTGCAGCAGGATCAGCGAGCTGATCAGCTGCAGATTGTTCTTCACCCGATGATCGACCTCGTGAAGCAGGGCGCGGGTCTCGGAACGGGCCCGGATCAGGGCGGCGGAGTCCGACCCCGCGCCGCCGTCCGACCCGCGACGGCCCTCCTCTCCGGTCCCCAGCTGGCTGATCTCGCGGTCCTCTTGGCGTCGGGCGCCCGACAAATCATGAGGAAAAACAGCATCTGCCGGACAAGGTTCCCCGCCGGGAGCTTGAGCGCGCTAGAAGGCGTACTGGGTGCGCAGGGACAAGATGTCCAGATCCTGGCCCACCTGCGCGCCGGCGGGCGGCGTGGCCCCGGCGCCGAAGGCCGTCCCGCCGGGCGACAGGCGGTCCACCTCGACGCGCCGGTAGGCCGCCTGCAGGCTCAGCACGGTGTTGAGATACCAGTTCAGCCCGAGCGACCAGACATTCTGCTCTCCGCCGCGCACCGCGTCGGCCGCCGGCGCCGAGCCGGCGATCCCGGCGCGATAGTCGAGGTCGATGTGCGAATAGCGCATCGCCAGTTCCAGCGCCCCCCACTGCCCCTCCAGGGGATCGAAGGGTTTGGACGGACGCGGACCGTCGAAGCCGGCGTTCGTGGTTCCGTATCGACGGGCCTCGCCGGTCAGCACCCAGCTGCCCTGCACATACCAGCCTCTGAAGCTCGGGTCGGAGAGCGCGCTGGCGCGGCGGTCGACGTCGATGTCGAAGTATTCGGCCTGCAGGTAGAGGTTCCTGCGCTGGGCGCCGAACTCCAGGCCCAGCGCGGTCACGCTGTCGGCGTCCAGGTTTCCGGTGTCGATCAGCCGCGTCCCGTCGACCCGCAGTTCCGGCCTGTCGCGCAGTCGGACCGGGGTCGGCGCGCCGCCGGGCGCATCCGGCCCGGTGGCCGCGGGGTTGATCACCAGGTTGGCGTTGGCGCCCAGGTGCACCAGCCAGTCCTCGCCCTTCAGCGGCACGAAGGCGGCCCGGCCGACGAAGCCTAGCTGTTCGTCGAAGGTCTGGGTCCCGATCAGATTGCCGGTCACCACCGCCGAGACGTTCCATCGCTCGCCGCTGGCGAACGCGCCGAGGCCGGTCCGGCCGTCGCCGCCGGCCAGGCCGCGCACGGTCTCGGCGATCGAGGGGCGCTCGGCGAAGAGCGAGCTGGAGCTGCTGGCCGCGTCCTCAAGGCCGGTCGGTGGCGGAAAGGCGCCGACGCGCAGCTTCACCGGCAGGGCCGAATACTGCACCCAGGCGGCGCTGATCCGGCCGTTCTCCTCAACGCCGGACCCGCCGAAATCGTAGAGGAAGTTGTAGTCGAAGGCGCCGAACGCCTTGCCCTCGATCCCCAATCGCACGCGGCGGAAGTTGGCGCCGTCGCCCAGATCGCGCGCGCGGTCGTTCTCGTCGGCGCCGCCGAACGAGCCTCGCCGGAAGTCGGTGGAGAGCGGGCCGGGCGACGCCTGATCATAGCGCGCGGCGTCAAGCTGCAGGACCCCGCGGATCGAGGCGGTGAACCGGCCGTCGCTGCTGGCGATGGTCGGCCGGCCGTTGGCGAGCGAGACGACCGCTTCGGCCGGCCGGGCCGCCGCGCGCTCGGGAGCCGCCTTGGCGACCGCGGCGTTCTGGGCCTTCAGCTCGGCGACCTGTTCGGCCAGCGCGGCGATCTGTGCTTCAAGCGCCGCGATGCGATCGGCCTGGGCCTGCGCGTCCTGAGCCAAGGCGGGCGTCGCCAGCAGCGCGGCGAGCGCGGTTCCGGCCAGAAGCTTCATCGGTGTCACGCCTGCCTGTCCCTCGTTGCTGTCGGTCATAGCGGTTTCCTGAAGGGCCCATTATTCCCTACTAGATCAATAGAGATTACATGGGACGCCTTCACAGATTTCCTTGAAGAGCCGAGCGGCTGTCACGCGGCTGTCGTATGCTGCGGCCATCCAGGGGGTAAGAGTCGATTATGACAGCACCCGCCGCTTCGTCGCCCAGCCTTCTGCGCCTTTTGCGTGACGCATGGCCTGGCCGGCGCACCGCGACCACGGCGCACCTGGAGGCGGTGGCGCGGGCCGAGCGGCCGGCGTTCCCGGCTTTCGAGCCGCCCTATCGCGAGGCGCTGGAGGCGCTGCGGACGCCGACGCTGATCGTTATGGGCGGGCGGCAGGCGGACGCCACCGACCGCTTCGGCGTCTATGGCAACGCCGCGGCCCGCGAGCTCCTGCGGATGGGGCCCGCCGGCGCGCGCCTGATCACCCTGATCCGCGACCCGGGCGTGCTGGCGGCGGTGGACCTGGCGCTCTACGAGGGCCGCGAGGCGCGGGCGGCGCTGGTGGTCACCGGCGCGGCCTCGCGGCAACTGGCCGCCCTCGCCAAGCCGCTGGCGTCGGACGCGGGAACTCGCCTGGCCCTGCTGACCCTGGAGGATGAAACCGAGGCCCGGCGCAGCGAACAGGCGCGGGTCGATTTCCTGGCCAACGCCAGCCATGAGCTGCGCACGCCGCTGGCCTCGCTTTCCGGCTTCATCGAAACCCTGCGCGGCCACGCCAAGGACGACCCGGCCGCGCGTGACAGGTTCCTGGACATCATGCAGGCCCAGGCCGACCGCATGTTCCGGCTGGTCGCCGACCTCACCTCGCTCAGCCGCATCGAGCAGTCCGAGCACCTGGCGCCCAGCGAGGCGGTGGATCTGACCGCCGCGGCCTCGGACGTGCTCGACGCCATCGCTCCGGTGGCGGCCGAGCGGCAGGTGAAGCTGGAGCTGGTCGCGCCGCAGGACGCGCCGGTGATCGTCGGCGAGCGGGACCAGATCATCCAGGTGGTGCAGAACCTGGTCGAGAACGCCATCAAATATTCTCCCGTCGGCGAGACCGTGAAGGTGACCGTCGAGGGCGCGCAGACGGCTACCGGGGCCCTGCGGGCGCGCGGCGGCGACACCGCCCGCCTGCCGCTGCTGACGCCCGACCGCGAGGGCGACGCCTATGCTTGCGTGCGGGTGGAGGATCGTGGCGCCGGCATCGCGCGCGAGAACCTGCCGAGGCTCACCGAGCGGTTCTACCGGGTCGAGGGCCAGAAGAGCGGCGAGCGGCTGGGCACGGGCCTGGGCCTGGCCATCGTCAAGCACATCGTCAACCGCCACCGGGGCGGCATGGCGGTGGAGAGCGCGGCGGGCGAGGGGGCGGCCTTCACGGTCTGCCTGCCGCTGGCGCGGGACGGCGGCTGATACAAAAGTGTCATCGAACTGTCGCGTAGGGACAGCAATCGCCCGCCATTGAGGCCGGACGCTGGGCGCGGGAATCCTTTTTCGGTTTAGATGTTGATCTGGTTCGCCCTCCTGGCGCTGGCGGCGATATCGGCGCTGGCGCACGTCGCCGGCCGCCGCCGCGCGGCGGCGCTCGCCGGCGGGACGCAGGCCCATTCGCGGCCGGGCTACCACGGCGCTTACCTGGCGCTCTGGGCGGCCGCGCCGGCGGCGATCTTCCTCATCCTGGTTCTCGCAGCAGGCGGCCGGCTGCAGAGCGCCGTCCTGCGCGCCGACGCCCCAGCCGCCGTGCAGGCCCTGCCGGCGGACCAGCAGGCGGTGTTCTTCGACGACGCCCGGGCGATCAGCCGCGGCTTCGAGCCCAGCCTGACCCTCTATGCGCCGGACGTCGCCGAGGCGCTACAGGCCACGGCGGCCCGGGAGCGCGGGATCGCCCAGGGCTTCGCCATCGGTTCGCTGGCCATCGCCGCCCTGCTGGCTGTGGGCGGCTTCCTCTTCGCGCGGCGACGCCTCACACCGCAGTTCCGCGCCCGTAACCAGGTCGAGGGCTGGGTTGCGGGCCTGCTGATCGCCTGCTCGGCGGTGGCGATCCTGACCACGCTGGGAATCGTCTTCTCGCTGGTCTGGGAGAGCGCGCGGTTTTTCCAGGCGGTCTCGCCCCTCGATTTCCTGTTCGGCATGCAGTGGAGCCCGCAGATCGCCATGCGGGCCGACCAGGTGGGCGCGGCGGGCGCCTTCGGCGCCGCGCCGCTGTTCATCGGCACCTTCCTGATCATGGCCATCGCCATGCTGGTGGCCGGGCCGATCGGGCTCTTCTCGGCGATCTACCTGGCCGAGTACGCCGGGCCGACCACCCGCTCGGTGGTCAAGCCGCTGCTGGAGATTCTCGCCGGCGTGCCGACCGTGGTCTACGGCTTCTTCGCCGCTCTGACGGTGGGGCCAGCGTTCCGCGCGGCGGTCAACGGGCTGGGCGCGCTGATGGCCGGCGGGCCGATGGACGGGCTCGGCCAGTATCTGCTCGGCGTGCAGAACCAGATGGCGCTGGTCGCCGGCGTGGTCATGGGGATCATGCTGATCCCCTTCGTCTCCTCGCTTTCCGACGACATCATCAACGCCGTGCCGCAATCCCTGCGCGACGGCAGCTATGCGATGGGCGCCACCCGGTCGGAGACCATCAAGAAGGTGGTGCTGCCGGCCGCCCTGCCGGGGATCATGGGCGCCATGCTGCTGGCCGTCTCGCGGGCGATCGGCGAGACCATGATCGTGACGATGGCCGCCGGCCTGCAGGCCAAGGCGACGCTCAACCCGCTGGACACCGTGACGACGGTGACGGTGCAGATCGTCACCCTGCTCACCGGCGACCAGGAGTTCGACAGCCCCAAGACCCTCTCGGCCTTCGGCCTGGGCCTGACGCTGTTCGTCGTCACCCTGATCCTCAACATCCTGGCGCTGACCATCGTGCGCCGCTACCGCGAACAGTATGACTGACGCCGCCGCTCCTTCGCCGGCGCGCCGCGCCGTCTCCGACCAGGCCGCCCGCCGCCTGAAGAAGCGCCACGCCGCCGAGGCGCGCTTCAAGCTCTACGGACGCCTGGCCATCGCCGTGGCGATCATCTTCCTGGCGGTGCTGCTCGGCCGCATCCTCACCCAGGGCGCCAGCGCCTTCTGGCGCAACGACCTGACGGTGCAGGTCTACCTCGATCCCTCGCGCATCGACCGCGCGGCGCCCGAGGGCGCCAACTACAACGCCCTGGTCACCGAGGCGCTGATGGGCAGGCTCGGCTTGAGAGACGACGCCAGCATGACCGTCTCGCGCAAGGTCCAGCGACTGGTCTCCAATGACTTCGGCTTCAAGCTGCTCGACAAGGTGCGCGCCGATCCCGGCCAGATCGGACAGCGGATCGAGATGCGCGGCCCGGTCTCCGCCGACGCCGACCTCTACTTCAAGGGCGAGATCAGCCGCGACGTCGCGCAATCCAGCCGCCGGCTCGACGACCAGCAGCTCGGCTGGCTGGACCAGCTGAAGCGGCAGGGCGCGATCAAGGGCGGCTTCAACACCGAGTTCTTCACCCGCTCGGACTCCACCTAGCCGGAGCAGGCCGGCGTGCTCGGCGCGGTGATCGGCTCGGCGCTGATGCTGCTGGTGACCGCCGTGCTGGCCATCCCCATCGGCGTGCTGGCGGCGGTCTACCTGGAGGAATTCGCGCCCAAGAACCGCTGGACCGACATCGTCGAGGTGAACATCAACAACCTCGC